>QILZ01000124.1 GCA_003233545.1 Spirochaetales bacterium | reverse complement strand
TAAAAAAAGACCCGGTCGAGGCCGCAAAATTAAAGGAAATAAAGAGTATGTTTAAGAGAAAAAGAAGGTAAATGCCTCTCTTTGTAGTACAGGTTAAAACAGGCGCTGAAGAACTATTCCTAAAGAGGGCCAGACAGGCTGCAGACAGAGAGGATATCTCCTTTCTGTGGCCGAGAAGATCGTTACGTATAAGGCGCAGGGGAAGATGGCGGCAGGTAGTTGCATCCCTTTATCCCGGTTATATTTTTATCGAAGCAGAGAAAATCGATGCGGAGCTGTACCGGGTATTACGCAGGATAACCGGCTTTTCTCATTTTTTAAAGGACAATCACAACATCGAGCCGCTTTCGTTAAAGGACCAGAAAGTACTGAAACATTTTATGTCCTTCGGCGAGGTAATTGAAAAATCAAAGGTTACTTTTGATGAAAATGACAGAATCCGGATTATATCCGGGCCTTTAAAGGGTCTCGAAGGGTTGATTGTGAGAATTAACAGGAGGAAAGGCAGAATAAAAATCAAACTGAACATGTACGAAAACACATTTTTAGCAGACTTAGGGTTTGAAGTAGTCGAAACTGTTAAAAAATGAAAACACTTACAATATGCATTCAAAATCCGAAAATCAAATATGACGGTATATCGATATGATTAAACGCAGTGAAAACAGAATTTACATAATCGGCGCCGGATTTACAGGGACCACCATAGCGGAAGAAATTCGAAAAAAAAAGATATTCGGACGCGTTGTTGCATTCCTGGATGACGACCCTGAAAAAATCGGAAAGAGAATAAATAACGTTCCTGTCCTCGGGCCTCTCGAAGCGGTTATCGAGATTCTAAAAACAACCCCTGCAGACGAAGCTATCATAGCAGTTCCGGGTTCTACAAAGGAAGAATTAAAAAGGATATACAGTACACTTAAAAGAGCTGAATTTTCGAAAATCAAAATTGTGCCCCGTGTTTCCCAGATTCTCGAAGATGAAGCTCATCTTATACAGGCGCGGGAAATAAACCCGGAAGATCTTCTTGCAAGAAGACCTGTTAAAGTTAACCTTAAAGCAAGCCTGTCCTACCTGCGCGGAAAAAGGGTTCTTGTTACCGGAGCCGGAGGCAGTATCGGAAGTGAACTTTCCATTCAGCTCCTCTCCGGAGGCGCCGAAAGACTCTACCTGTTCGGACACGGTGAAAACAGTATCTATGAAATAGAGAGGGAGTTAAAGCTGCTGCAGGAAGAAGGAATAGGTGAAAAAGCAACGATAGTTCCCATAATCGGTGAAATACAGGACAGGGAATATGTTATGTTTCTCCTTAACAGACTTAATGCGAATGTTGTATTCCATACGGCTGCACACAAGCACGTACCTTTATTAGAGGCCAATCCCGTGGAAGCTGTAAAAAACAATGTCTTCGGGACAAAGAATATCGTCGATGCATCACGCAAAGCAGGAGTCGAAAGATTTGTTTTTATTTCCACGGATAAAGCTGTTGAACCGGGTAATATTTACGGTGCAACAAAACTTATTGCAGAAGAAATAGTGCTTAAGGAGGGTAACAACGGGAATAAATTCCTTGTCGTGCGTTTCGGAAATGTTTTAGGATCCAGGGGAAGCATTCTCCCTCTTTTTCAGAAACAGATTTCCAGGGGAGGACCGATTACCATTACACATCCGGATGCAAAACGTTTCTTTATGACAATTCCGGAAGCTTCGTCTTTGGTTTTAAAAGCCGGGGGAGTAGGAAAGGGCGGGACCCTGTATCTGCTCGATATGGGAGAACCGGTTCTTATTAAAGAACTTGCAGAACAGATGATTCGTTTTTACGGCTATGAACCCGAGAAGGAAATTAAACTTATATTCACGGGACTAAGACCCGGTGAAAAACTAAACGAAAAATTATGGACAGAAGGCGAAATTCCAAAGGCTACCGGATCCGACAAAATATTAAAACTTCACCGGAACAGACTCCTTATAAACGGCAATTTAATGCCCCTTATAGAAAAACTGGCTCCGATATGCTTTTTCTCACGGGATAACCATAAGATGTTCAGAAACAGAAGGTACCTGAAAGAGGTACTTAAAGAAGCAATACCGGGAATCAGAATCGACGATAACGAACCGGAATATTAACGGCAGTATTAAGATGAAAGAGAAACCGGATTTTATTCCTTTTACAAGACCGGATATGGGAAGAGCGGAGGAAGAGGCCGTAATCGAGGTACTTCGTTCGGGCTGGCTTACCACGGGAAAAAGGGCAGAACAGTTCGAGACTGAATTCGCCGGATTTACGGGCACAGAGTATTCTCTTGCACTCAACTCCGCAACGGCAGGACTGCATCTTGCGTTGGAAGCGGTAGGTGTTAAAAGAGGAGATAAGGTTATTACGACTCCTTATACATTTGCATCTACAGGAGAAGTAATACGTTACCTCGGCGCGGATCCGCTCTTTGTGGATATCGAGGAGGATACGGGAAACATCAGTCCGGAGCAGCTTATTAATACACTTGAACGGCTTTCAAAAAATGATGTAAAAAAAATAAAGGCCGTTATCCCGGTCCACTTTGCAGGGCTTCCCTGTGCCATGGAGAGGATCGTTGAAACTGCGGAGAATTACAATTTATTAATAATAGAGGATTCCGCACATGCATTTCCGGTAAAATTGGGCAGGGGAAAGTACAGTGATAATTTTGCCGGTACCATCGGAACGGCAGGGGTTTATTCGTTCTATGCCACAAAACCCATAACTACCGGGGAAGGAGGAATGCTCGTCACAAACGACAGGGCAATTGCAAAACGTATAAGGATAATGCGCCTCCACGGAATAGACAGGGATGTGTTTCATCGCTACAATTCTCACGAGAGCCTGTGGAAATACGACATTGTAGCTCCGGGATTTAAGTACAATATGACGGACATTGCAGCAGCCATAGGACTCGTGCAGCTAAAAAAGGCACTTACACTTCTCGAAGGAAGAAGGACTGTTGCAAAAAAATATATCGATGCGCTTTCTCAGTATGATTTTATGGATATTCCACGCTTCCGCACAGACCATGCATGGCATCTCTTTGTAATCAGAATAAACACGGAAAAACTGTCCATCAACAGGGATGAATTTATCGGGCATTTAACAGAAGCCGGAATAGGCATATCAGTCCACTTTATACCGCTTCATATAATGACCTATTACAGAAAAAAATACGGATACAGGACTGAGGATTTTCCCGCAAGTTATAAAAAGTATGCAGCTTCTATCAG
>QILZ01000362.1 GCA_003233545.1 Spirochaetales bacterium | reverse complement strand
TTGGGTAATGTCGCGGCAGCTATAAGTGTGGAAGGGTACGAAGAGGAAACGGATAACCGCAGAGGCAGGGGCGTCTATGGCAAAATTATGAAAGCTATGGATAACTTAAAACGCGAGGGTGTTCTCTTCGGGATAAGTGTTACATACACGAGATACAACATCGATGTCGTAACGGATGATAAGTTTATAGAGTACTATATGAATAAGGGTGCTATCTTCGGCTGGTACTTTATGTTTATGCCGGTTGGTAAAGATCCTATTCTCGATCTTGTTCCGACTCCTGAACAGAGGGTATATACAGGGAAAAGGGTGACTGCATTACGAGAGAAGTATCCTATGTTCCTTGCGGATTTCTGGAACGATGGTCCGGCTGCGGGCGGGTGTCTTGCAGGCGGAAGGCAGTATCTCCACATACTGAATTCAGGTAATGTGGAACCTTGTGTTTTTGCACATTTCTGCTCCGGTAATATAAAGGGAAAGACACTGTTGGAAGTGGCCAATTCTCCCTTCTTTAAGGCGATCAGACAGCGTTTCCCCTATAACGGAAATGGAAACCTAAAAAGACCGTGTATGATTATTGACAATCCCGAAGTTCTAAAGGATCTTGTCGATGAGTACGGCGTAGTACCGGGGCATGACCATTCCGAATCCATAGTGCATGACCCGGAAGTAATAGACTGGGTAAGCAGTTATTCGAAAGAGTTTAAAAAACTTACGGATCCTGAGTGGGAAAAAGAGATAAACGATCCGGACAGCAGGTGGTATAAAGAGGGAGCCGAGTATAAACAGCTTTTCCGGTTCCGGCAGAAAGCCCGGAAGGAAACTGCCGGGACAGGTAGTAAACCGGGTAACCTGCGGAAGGCGAAAGAGAAGGTCCCTGTTTAGGCCTTTCTTTCTATTCCGTACTTTTTCATCATATTCTGCAGCAGGCGTCTGTCCATTCCCGCACTTTTGGCGGAGCGGGATACATTCCACCTGTGCTGCAGGAGAATTTTACGTATAAAAAGAATCTCCAGTTGTGATACTGCTTCGTAACGCACAACTTTTTTCTGTTCCATAAGTTCTTTGTAGGTATTCGGTATGTTAAGAGCGGTGTCTGCGGATTCTATAATTTCTCCCGGTATCTCCTCGAGGGTTATTCTGCCGGTGGTGGAGAGAAGTGCCATATGTGTAATAACATTTCTTAATTCCCTGACATTACCGGGCCAGTTGTAATGTGTTAAAATTTCAAATACAGGTTTATCGATTGTGGCTGCCTGTGTTTCCGCCCTTTGTATAAGTTCTTTAAAAAAATGTTCTGCCAGTATAGGTATATCCTGCGTGCGCTCTCTTAAGGGAGGAATCCGGATAGGTACTACAGCGAGGCGGTAGTATAGGTCTGCACGGAATTTCCCGTCTTCTATCTCCTTTTTTAAATCCCTGTTTGTTGCCGCGATGAATCTTAGATCCACACAGATCAGTTTATTGTCTCCCACAGGGTAGAAACGCTGTTCCTCTATAACCCTTAAGAGTTTGGCCTGCAGGACTAAGGGCATCTCTCCGATTTCATCCAAAAAGATTGTCCCTCTGTCTGCCAGCTTGAGTTTTCCCGTTCTGTCAGTGTAAGCTCCTGTAAAAGCGCCCTTCTTATGTCCGAAGAGTTCACCCTCCAGCAGTTCATCCGGAATTGCGGCACAGTTAATTCGTACTATCTTCCCTGTTCTTTTACTTGCCCTGTGTATCATTTCTGATATTATTTCTTTGCCCGTTCCTGTTTCACCAAGGATAAGAATAGGAACCGTAGTTTGTGCAACCCTGGCGGCTAAATTAAGCTGTTCGATTGTGCCGGGATGCTGCGTTATAAAATCTTCCGTTTCAGGAAAGAGGGGGGCATGGATATCTATACTGGATTTAAAACGCATCGCTCTCTGTATAATCTCCTTAAGCTGCAGTATCTTAACCGGTTTTGTAAGGTAGTCGTAAGCACCGGTCTTAACCGCCGCAACAGCCTGATCTATACTTCCGTATGCCGTAATAATAATTACCGGCAAATGGGGCGTAGTTTTCTTTATAAAGTGCAGAAGTTCGAGTCCGCTCATTCCCGGCAGCCGCACATCCGTAATAACCACGGAGGGTGTTTCTGTTTTATAATCTTTAAGAAAATTTTCCGAATCAGCATAACCCCTTACTTTAAAGTTATCCTTTAAGTTAAAGAGAAAAAGATCCAGCAGTTTTTTCTCATCTTCTACAATCGCTACGGTATTTTTCATAAAAACTTAATCCTCAGCCCCGGGCAATCTTATACGGAAAACGGTTCCCTCTGCCGTACTTGCCGCCTTAATGCTTCCGCCGGCTTCGTTTATAATCCGTTTTGATATAGCAAGTCCAAGGCCTGTTCCTTCCGGTTTTGTCGTAAAGAACGGTTCGAATATTCTGGGTATAATGTTTTCCGGGATACCGGGTCCGTTATCCGTGATATATACATCGACGGTATCCCTGTCTGCTTTTATAACCGCCTTGAGGGTACCGTTTTCCGGCAGAACCTCTATGGCATTAAGTGAAAGATTAAGACACACCTGGATAAAAGCTTCCCTGTTTATCATAGCATAGCATTCCCCGCTCTCACAGGAAAATTCAAGGTGTACCTGCTTTTCCTGTGCTTTTTGCGATATAAACTTAAATGTTCTGCTTACGGCTTCCCCGATATCCGTCCTCGAATGTTGTATTGTTTTCTGTGTGGGGAGAGACAGAAGACGTTTTAACAGACCGGACATTCTCTCTGTTTCTTCCTGAATATCATTTGCCAGTCTCTCTATTTCCCTTGCGGAAAGTTTTTTAGATGCAATAGTTTCTGCGGATGTTGCAATAATTGACAGCGGATTCCTGATTTCATGTGCAACTTCGGAGGTAATTTCATTAAGCACGGCGATTTTCTCTATCCTTGCCTGTTTCTGTTCCATTTCTATTGCTTTTATATGTGTCTGCCACCTTCCTATAACAACAGGAATCCCGGAGAAAAAGATTTCCAGCTCTTCTATTTCCGGCTGGTGCCACGGACGTGCGACACCGGGCTCGCCGAGCAGACATACCGCATCGAGTTCATGCTCCGTAAAAAGAGGGACGACCAGGCTTATCCTGTACTTATCCAGCAGTTCGAGTTCCTCTCCCTGTTCCCAGGCTGAATATCACAGATTTTATGCAGATTTTTTAGTTTTTCCGTAAGTTCCCCTTCCAGCGGAAAGGAAACCTCCGGGCTGTTTTGGCGGAGAGAATGGTATTTTTTAGTGTTTGTATCCCTGATAAGAAAGTAGAACTGTTTAAGATGCAATTCATATATAAAGAGTTTTACAAGGAACTGATCGAGCTCTGTAATATCTATGATTTCAGCTAATTCCGGTCCTGCAAGACTTAATGTTTCCCGGATATTGGCCGGTGACGGGCTTAATAGAAAACCTATCCTGTCCTCGAGAATCCTTATTAACGGCGCCGAAAGGGTAAAAAAGAGAAGGAGTTCGAGTATTATAAGGAATGGCATGGTTATAAAAAGCGAAGATGCAATAAGGGAATTTAAAGGGGATAATAATCTGTTGTAAAGAAGCAGGATAAGACCGAATAAAGCGGGGTATATGATAAAAAAACGGGAGACGGCCTTTCTGTCTATATAGCCGAATTGAAAGATAAGTATCAGGAAGTATATTGTATATATTGCTGATCCGGCTAAGTAGAAGTAGATGCCTCCCTTAAGGGGCAGAAAGATAAGGTTGTTAAAGAGAAGGATAAGGGAAAGCGGAATAAATCCTACAAGTACCATGATAACCGTTTTTCTTTCCCGTTTAAGCAGATTAAGTTTAAGGCTCAGTGCAAGCCTGTATATGGTAATCGACAGCAGGGAGAGCAGGTAAACGAGTACGACGGAGTATATACCGAAGTA
>QILZ01000312.1 GCA_003233545.1 Spirochaetales bacterium | reverse complement strand
ATGACTACGGGCTTTACGATATGGCAGGTAATCTTTTTGAATGGACGGCTGATTTTTATGCACCCTATACGGAAGAGGAGCAGGCGGACCCTAAAGGGCCTTCCCGGGGTGACTATACTGTTATTCGCGGAGGGAGTTGGATTTCCACCGCCGCCACATTACGGGTCGGTTTCCGAATCGATGAAGAGCCCGGGCGATGCGGTTACATAGGATTCCGTGTTGCCGATAAAAATTGATTTAAATTCCAAGCTGTGCGGCATCTTTTGCAATCTCTGACTTTAAATTCCGGGCAACAGCCTGAGCCTGCTGTTTCGTAATATTTGCCCTGGAAAAGACTTCTTCTCCCGGCTCTTCGACGATTGCCGAACCGCTGTTTCCGATAGAGTTTGTTATTGCAAGCCAGTCGCTGACGGCGATAATGTCGACGGCAGAGTCCTGTGAAAGGCTGAAACCCTTTCTGCCCGCCGGTTCTTCATGATGATGACGTATGGAAACGACAGTCAGTAAAGGCAGCTCCCAGCTCCGTGCAACCCATTCACCGATACGTGTATGGTCCACTCCGAGGATTTTCTGTTCTACCCTGAAGAACGGACTTTCCTCTTTTTCCAGCTGCGAAAGCACTAATTCGAAGGTATCCGTAGCGAAATTATCCATGGCAACCTTTCCGATATCATGGAGCAGGCCTGCGGTAAACACGTCTTCCGGGTGCTTGTGTCTCTTCTCCTCTTTTGCAATAACCCGTGCTATTACCGCTACCGCTATACTGTGGATCCAGAACTGTTTCCTGTCGAAATTCTTACTTCCCTTCCCTCCGAAGGTTTTTAACACACCTAGTGCAAGTACAAGCTGAGAAACCGCATTAGTTCCGAGATATGCCACGGCCTCTTTTATATTGTTGATTTTTCGCGAAAGTCCGTAGTAGGCAGAGTTAATCATAGACAGAACCTTTGCAGAGATACTCTGGTCCAGCTCGATAACCTTTGCAAGTTCGGCGGCTCCTGCAGTCGGAGATTTTATCAGGGAATTAACCTTTACCGCCACGGTCGGCAGTGTGGGCAGGCTCTGTATGGCCTTTATAATTTTTTTAAGTTCTTCCTGATTTGCCATGTAATCCTCCAAAGTAAGAATAAAGGGAAATTACAGAGTTTCAATAACTTCTGTAAGCAATATTGTAATATCGTCCTGAAATGTAGGATCGGACATATACATCATGATTTCGGATAAAAGATTATTAGAGACGGTTTCAAGGTCATTGTCCTTGTTATCTCTCATAACTTTGATTATATTCTCTTTTCCGAATTGTTCACCCTCTGCGTTAGTGGTTTCTATAATACCGTCGGTATTATAGAGAATCCTGTCTCCCGATTCTAAGTTAATCGTCTTGTCTTCGTACTCGATACCCTCGAACATTCCAAGGAAAAAACCCATGGTGGATAATTCAACGACCTCTCCGCTGTCTCTGAATAAAAGCTGGTTGGGATGTCCTGCATTGCAGTATGTACAGACCATATTCTCCGTGTCTATGATTGAATAAAAGGCGGTTATATAATGTTCCGTATGAATCATACTTGTAAATTCTCTGTTTAAATTTGCAAGCGTCTCTGCCGGAGACAGGGATTTAGGCCCGAAAATATCAAACTGGCTTTTAAACATCGTAGTAATAAATGCGGAGGATACACCGTGACCCGATACATCAGCTATAATTATTCCTATTTTTGACTTATCGAGCCGTACGATATCGAAAAAATCACCCCCTATATAGGCATAGGGAATATATTTATGTGCAAAATCCAGGGGCAGATCTGCCGGAAATTCTTTGGGCAGAAGGCTTTTCTGCAGTTCGCTTGCAAGGGAAAGTTCCTCTACGATCTGTCTGTTTTTTTTCTCCAGCTCTTCAAGTGTGTGCTTTAATTCAAGTGCCTGTTTCTGAAGCATTTCATTGGCAGATTCAAGTTCTACGGCACGCTCTTTCGTCATACTGTCCCGGATTAAACTCATCCGTTCGCCTTTGTCTTTAAGATCCTTGATTTCGCTGATTTCGGTTGCTAAGACTGCCCACCTGGTGCTTTCGGGTATGCCCGGAATATTAACCATGGAATAAGGTATTTTAGAAATATTACATGAAACCTCTTTGTTATTCGAATTTAAAAGATACCTGATATGACTCTCCCTGGATTCTGTTTCCGGTATATCATCGATATCGATGCCTAATGCGTTTAAGAAGCTTGTGTTTTTCTTTTCCTTAACGGTGTGTCCGAGGAATTGTGTGTCTGCAGGAATAAAGGAGACAATTTTACCGGCATTGTCTAGAAAAAAGATCTGTATTTTACCTCCTTTAAAAAATGATTTTAACAGTTCGGTACATATATTCCGATTTCTGTTTTTTAAGTACCATTTAACAATACCTGTAAGTGAATCAGGAGATACGGTATTCGGAAGCAGCAGTACTTCTTCTTCTTTTAAGCTGCTTCTAATCTCTTCCTTGCAGAGAACAATGGTAAGACCCCTGTTTTTGATTCGAAAAAGCAGCTCTTTAAACCCTTCGGGTTCCGGATAATCAGCAAGTATAATATATATATCCGCCTTGCCCAAATGTTTATCACCGGGGGTTTTAAGTTTTAAACTTATCTTTTCTTTTCTGAAAGCTTTTTCTATGGGATCAGCCTGTGCATTATCCTCTGTAATCAGAAATACCACCATTATCTCCTGGGCTGTTTAAATAGCAAATCAAATTAATACGTTAGCTCCATACTATTGCATCTTTACTTTATATTGTATCGGTTTTTTTTCGGCAGACAAGCGTTATTTGGGTTATTTAAATAAATTTGACATATTTCCCGAAGAAAATATACTTTACTCAGTAAACAATGGAATTTAAGGAAGGGATAAGAAATGAACCATGTAAAGACATATTACAAAACAGGAGAAGGAGTAGATATCCCGTATCACAGCTGGGAGGTAAGACAGGGCGGCTATAAATGGATAGCCCTTGTGCTCGAAGGCCCGTATCTTCCGGTTGATAAAAATGAACGGATGATTGAATTTCTACTGAAAAAGTACTTTAAAGTATATGCCCCGGCTATACCGGAGATAACATCTGTAGTTTCCAAGAAGACTTCATATAATGGAAACGGAGGGTTAAGGAGATATCTTGCAAATATCGGCAGTTTCAGATCATTTATAGAGGAACGGGAGGGAGATATACCGGTGATTCCTTTTGTATTTTCCATATCGGCACTTCCTTTTTTGTACTACTATTTTAATGTGCTTCCTCCGTTTAAAGCATTTGTTCTTCTGTCGCCCGTCCTCGACTATAAAATGCCTCCGGTAAACGGGCCGCTTTTTCTTAAAAGGAGAGTTAAGGTAAGGTATAAGGGCAATGAGATCCTCTCCGATACGGAGGAAGAACGCTGTACGGTAGAACCGCTTATTACCGGTGACAGTTCTGTTTCCAAAAAACTGATTAAGGATTTAAGGAGGGAGTTTAA
>QILZ01000321.1 GCA_003233545.1 Spirochaetales bacterium | reverse complement strand
GATATAAAGACGGATTTAAAGGACCTTTACCAGTCAGAGGTAGAAGATTTTATAGATGCCATTGAAAATAACAGGAGACCTATGAACAGCGGCGAAGAATCCCTAATTAATATTAAAATTATCGAGGCTGCTTATGAGTCACAGAGAAGCGGAAAGACGATTAGAATTTAACACAGGACTTTGGTATTCATTATAATATAGATCGACGTTTATCCGCCGCTATAGTAAATCGTAGAATTGTTAAGAAATATCCGAATATTGTACATATACATAAACCCATACCCGGATTTATAGTTTTTAATCAAGAATTTTCCCCAATATATGGAGGTAGGAAATGTCTGACAAAAATAAAAAAGCCGCATATACCGGTTCGGACACAGAAGGCGGCATAACGTCCGGATATCAGATGAATGACGGAGTTAAGCTTAAGGTCCCATACTCGTTCTTTGGTTCGATATACGATGAGGATGATAAGCGTGCGGTTCTCGATGCCATGAAACAGGATTCGCAGACGATGGGCCCTCAGGTACAGCTTTTTCAGAAGGAGTTTGCCGAAAAGTTCGAAGTAAAACATGCTTTCGCAGCGAATTCATGCACTACGGCGATGCATGTCGCAACACAGGTCTTCGGAATAAAAGAAGGTGATGAAGTTATTATTACACCGGTAACCTTTATTGCAACAAGCCTTGTCGTGCTTAAAGAGGGAGGCAAACCTGTATATGCGGATATAGATCCCAGGACTTTTAATATCGATCCGTCAAAAATCGAAGAAAAGGTAACGGATAAAACAAAGGCGATCTACGTTGTCCATTACGGCGGACAGATGTGCGATATGGATCCGATTATGGAGATTGCAAAAAAATACAATCTTTACGTACTAGAGGATTGTGCACATGCTGCAGGATCAAAATACAAGGGAAAAGCGGCCGGAAGTATCGGAGATATCGGTTGTTTTAGTTTTCATTCCCTTAAGAATATAACCACTCTCGGAGAGGGCGGGATGATTACTACGAATAACGATGAACTGACCGACCGGATTAACAGGATGAGGGTAATGAGCATTACAAACTGGGACCCTAATCAAAAAGAATTCAGTTTCGGTGGTTTTAAATCGATAAAAACCGGTATAGAAGACTACTGGATACCCTCTCATTTCGATGTTATCGATGACGATGGAAAGTGGGGGTGCAACTACAGAATGAATGAAGCACAAGCTGCTGTCGGGCGTACTCAACTTAAAAAACTCGATATGCTTATCGACAAAAGAAGAGAAAATGCGCGTTATATTACCGACGGCATAAAGGACGTAAAGGGTTTAACACCTGCCTACGAAAGTTCCGACTGTTATCACAGCTATCATCTTTACACACTGTGTATAGAAGAAGATGAACTCGGAGCATCGAGAGATAATTTTCTGAGGGTACTGTACAGGGAAGAAGGAATACAGTGCATTCTGCATTACCAGCCAACTTACCATTTTACAGGCCTGAAAAAACTATACGATTATCCCGACATACTATGCCCGAATGCCGAGAAGTTTTTTTACAGACGTGAACTTAATCTTCCGATGCATCCGCGCCTTACCGGGAATGATCTCGATATGATGGTTCAGGGTATAAAAAATGCGGCAGAGAAAGTGAGGAACAGCGGCAGTTAGGCTGAATGTGTAAAAGGAGAGCCGGGAAAAAAAGATAAATAGTACCTTCCGGAATAAAAACCGTATAATTGACCTTTAACCGGATATGGACTATAGTACTTCAGGTTTTCGCTTATGAGTAATGATAGAGTTATCCGCTTAAAGAAATTAAAGATACTGGATGAAATCAGGGAAATCTATCATGAAAATACGGGGATGATAATATCTTTCCATTACCACGGCGGAGAGTACAGATTCGATTTTTACCCATTATACGAAAGAAGTAAATTCTGTAAATTGATTCAATCAACAAAGGAAGGACTCAAGTTATGTGAGGCAAGTGATATCAAAGGATTGAATACCGCAAAAAAAAAGAAAGGTTTTGCAATTTACAGGTGTCATGCCGGGCTGGTGGATGTGGCTATACCATTGTTCTATAAAGGGATAGAATTTGATTCGATATACACCGGCCAAATTCTATTGGATGAGCCGACGGAGGAGAATTTTAACAAAGTATATAAAGGTATTAAATATCTTGACATCGACTATAACCTGCTCAAGGATGCTTACTTTAAGGTAAAAGTAATAGATAAAGAGAAACTGCATTTCTATGTCAAGCTTCTTTCATTAATCGGAAACTATATAATTAAAGTCGAGAACGAAATATTCCTGCAAAAAGAGGTCATAAAACAGAACCGCAGGCTTCATGAAAAAGAAAATGAAAAAATAAGGCTGGAAAAAGCATTAAAAGATTTGAGTATATCTGTTCTTGAATTCGAGAAAAACTCAAAGAAGAAGCAAAAAGTCATAGAAAATGAAGATATAAAAAACAGCTATATAATTACCAATGCACAACTGTTTATAAAGGAAAACTGCAATAAAAATATCAGGCTGGCCGATGTTGCAGGCGCAGTATACCTTTCTCCGAATTATTTCAGTGCCGTATTCAGAAAGATAACAGGATACACCTTCTGCAATTACCTGATGCTTAAGAGGATAGAGAATGCAAAAAATCTGTTGAAAAAGACAAATATTCCAATAAAAGAAATTGTCTTTCAGGTAGGATTCGAAGATTATAATTATTTTAACCGCACGTTTAAAAGAATCGAGGGCACACCTCCTGCCGGCTACAGAAAAATGTTTAACAACTCTGTAAAATTACCTCCCGAAACGTTGTAACATCCAAATCATAAAATAATCCAGAATTTTAGTTATTTAATCAAGCGACATATAGCGGACTGCAATGGTAATGTTAATAAGTTACCGTACCATAAATCCATCGAGCTTTAAAGTGCAGGTTTAGTTACTGCAGAAGGATAATATGGATACGGAAACTAAGAAAACTAATAATCTTAAAAGGGGGTAAAAAAATGAAAAAGAAAGCTATTGTGTTGCTTATCAGCCTTGTCTTTCTCTTCAGCTTTGTTTTTGTTTACGGAGGGGGTTCCAAAGAAAAGAAGGTGTCGATAAAGTTCATGGCCGCTCTCTACAGCGATGCTACTGCGCCTTTCTGGAATGAGGTCACGGAAGCATTTGAAAAGGAATATCCGGGTGTAAAAGTAGAAGTAGATGTTGTAAACTGGGATAGTGTTTATCAAAAAACAACAACATTGATTTCAGCAAAGCAGGAACCGGATATTTTAAA
>QILZ01000164.1 GCA_003233545.1 Spirochaetales bacterium | reverse complement strand
AGGAAGATATTCGGTTGACTAATCGATTCTCCGCCAATTGAGGTGGTAATACTTGAAAGCAAAGGCAATAGTATATTGTGAAAAAGAATTTGGGAAGATGGATGGGAAGACTGCAAACGGACTTGTAAGACATTCTGATAAGTACGAGATCGCCGGTGTTATCGACAGTACAAAGGCCGGCATGGATGCCGGAGAATATCTCGACGGAGTAAAAAACGGGATACTTATTTTCCGTGATTTCGATGATGCCATCGAGGGACTAAAGGAGATTCCGGATTATTTCATATATGGTGTTGCTCCTCTTGAGGCATTTCTTAAGGGGGAACAGAGGGAAATATTATTTAAGGCTATGGAAAAGGGGATGAACATAGTAAACGGTCTCCATGAGTTCTTTACCGATGATGAAGAGTTTAGACAAAAGGCGGAGGAGTGCAGGGTCAGGATATACGATGTCAGAAAACCTCCGGCAAAAAAGGAATTACATCTTTTCTCCGGGCGCATTCTAAAGGTCGACACACCGATAATGGCTGTACTTGGCACTGATAGTGCAGTTGGCAAGAGAACCACATCGATAATCCTTGTAGAAGCATTGAGGAAAGAGGGGTTAAACGTTGCGTTCGTGGCAACCGGGCAGACAGGATTAATTCAAGGCGCAAAGTATGGTGTTGCAGTGGATGCCATTGTTGAAGAGTTTATGACAGGGGAAATTGAAAATGCGGTTATGGAAGCAGAGGACACGGAGCATCCGGACATAATTATAGTCGAAGGCCAGGGTGCCCTTAGCCATCCTGCATACCTTAGCTCATGTGCTATTGTACGGGGTGCAAAGCCGAAGGCTATTATAGTTCAGCATCCTCCGAAAAGAAAGAATCTCGGAGATTTCCCGTATGTACCAATGCCGACCCTGGAAAGTGAAATAGAGATGATAGAAATCTTTTCGGGATCGAAGGTAATTGCCCTCACAATCAACCACGAAGATATGACGAATGAGGAAATTAAAGAGTCCATAACAGAGTATGAAAAAATATTCCGATTACCAACCACGGATGTTCTAAAGTACGGGTGCGAAAAACTTGTAAAAAGGATATTCGAAGTGTTTCCGGAACTGCCAAAGAAACAGTGATCGATGTTACAACACCCAGAATAGAGATAAACCTTGCAAAAATCGAACATAATTCCAAAAAGTTAAAGAGACTATACGGTTCAAAAGGCATCGGCGTAATTGGCGTCACAAAAGTGGTTTGCGGAGACCCCGGTATTGCCGGTGTCCTGGTAAAAAGCGGAATAAATACCATTGCCGATTCAAGGATAGCAAACATCAGGAAGATGCGTGAGGCAGGCATACAGGCAAAGTTTGTCCTGTTAAGAACACCAATCCCCAGCCAGGCGGAATTAGTAGTAAAATATGCTGATATTAGTCTTAATTCGGAGCTGTCAGTAATTAAAAGCCTCTCTAAGTTTGCCGTGAACAACAATACCAAACATAAAATAATTTTGATGGTGGATTTGGGTGATCTAAGGGAGGGATTAATGCCTTCGGATTTAGAGGACACAGTTAAAGAGGTACTGTTGCTGGATGGAATCGAGCTTGCAGGTATAGGAACAAATCTGGCCTGTTTCGGGGGAATAAAACCGGACGGGGAGAAAATGGAGTACCTGTCCTCACTTGCCGGAGACATAGAAGAGAGATTCGGACTGATATTGGAGTTTGTTTCCGGTGGGAATTCAGCCAATTATACCTGGTTCGTGTCAGCAGGGGATACCGGAAGGATTAATAACCTAAGATTGGGTGAATCTATCTATTTGGGGTGCGAAACCCTCTATAGAATGCCTATCCCCGGGTTATACACGGATGCGTTTACACTGATTGCAGAGGTCATCGAATCGAAGATAAAACCATCCATACCTTATGGAGAGGTTTGTCAGGACGCATTTGGAAATATTCCCGAGTTTAAAGATCACGGCTTAATAAGAAGAGCTATTCTCGGAGTCGGATTACAGGATGTTCCGGTTTCCGGACTAGCTGCCGGATTGGATATCGATATCATGGGGGCAAGTAGTGATCATATCATAATATCTGCAAAACAGGCAGGCTTAAAAGCAGGAGACGAAGTTGTGTTTAATCTCAATTACGAGGCGTTACTTTCAGTTATGACTTCTCCTTATGTAATAAAAAGATATGTGAATAATCTATAGATCCGTTACAACCATATACAACCGGCACACCGGCAGTTTTACTGATAATTCCGGCTTATTCGTTGTTATAAATTCAAAGAGGCTATACGTTTGTAACGAATAAATACTTGATTTATTATCTTTTAAAGGGTAATATGGACATATGAAAGATGCAATTTTCCAGTATAATCCATGGTGGGATCAAGAATTTATACTAAATGATGTGATTCCGCGTAAGAAATACATGGATATACTAAGGTTCAATCTAAAAAATGAACAAATTATTTTCCTGACCGGATTACGCAGGATTGGTAAAACAACGCTTCTAAAATTATTAGTTCAAGAATTAATAAAAGAGGGTGTTCCTGCAAAGAATATTCTATATGTCAGTCTCGATGACTATATCTTTAAAAATAATACTATGTTCGAAATTCTGGATGAATATAGAAAAATACACAAATTAACAATAGAAAAGAAAGTGTATCTTCTATTCGATGAAGTTATTTATAAAGAAGATTTTCATCAACAATTAAAAAATATATTTGACAGGCAAAATACAAAGATATTTGCTACTTCATCGTCAAGTATAAAATTAAAAGATACAAAAGCTTTTTTAACAGGACGATCTTACATTATCGAAGTTAATCCTCTTACTTTTGAAGAGTATTTAGAATTTAAAAAAATTAAAATACTTAAAAGAGATAGTAAACTACTTGAACCATATTTTATGGAATTTTTGCAAAGCGGCGGGATTCCTTATAATGTCCTGAGAAATGAAAGGGATTACATAACCGGATTGGTGGATGATATTATTTATAAGGACATAATCTCTGAGCATGGGATAAAGAACCCCTCGATAATTAAAGATTATTTTTTACTTCTAATGGAAAGAAGTGGAAAACAGTTAAGTATTAATAAAATTGCGAATATTTTGAAAATATCCGTAGATTCTTCAAAAAAGTATCTCTCTTATTTTAATGATACATTTCTTATTCATTTATTATCAAGGTATGGGAAAACAAATACAAAGATATTATCCCCTAAGAAAATATATTGCTCGGATCTGGGAATAAAATCTATCTTTACAGGGATGCGTGATTTAGGAAGTTATTTTGAAAATTATATATATTTAAAATT
>QILZ01000032.1 GCA_003233545.1 Spirochaetales bacterium | reverse complement strand
CCATGGTGACCGACGGGTTGTAAAGATTGCACTAACAGGGAAGGGTGAAAAAACTGTTTTAGAATATCAAAGGCAGAAGAAAAAAGTCATTGAAAAAATGATGAACATGCTCTCTGAGGAAGGGCAAAGAATCGCAAATTAAACCGGAGAAAATAATGTCAAAAGTTGCTCTTATCAGATGTGAAACATATAATTATGAAAATGTAAAAGAAGCCGTAAAGAGAGGCATTGAACTTCTGGGAGGTATAAACCGCTTTGCAAAAAAAGATGAAAAAGTACTTCTAAAGCCGAACCTTCTTGCGGCGGATCCTCCTGAAAAATGCGTAACAACTCATCCGTCGGTATTCAGAGCTGTTGCAGAACTCTTTTTAACAACAGGGGCGAAAATTTCATATGGCGATTCTCCGGCATTTGGAAGCACTGCAGGAGCAGCAAAAAAAGCCGGCCTTGCCGAAATTGCCGATAAACTGGAAATTCAAATAGCCGATTTTAAAAACGGTGAAAAAATATTTTTTGATCAGGGTAAGCAGAACAGGAAGTTTGTTATTGCCAGAGCTGTTCTGGAGAGCGATGCAGTTGTAAGCCTGCCTAAACTTAAATCGCATGGTTTTGAAAAATTTACCGGCGCTATAAAAAATCAGTTCGGATGCATCCCCGGAATGTTAAAGGGTGAATACCATGTAAAAATTCCCGATCCCTGCGATTTTGCAAAGATGCTTGTAGACCTGAACAACTTTGTAAATCCCAGGCTCTATATTATGGATGGTATTTACGGCATGGAAGGAAACGGCCCAAGGGGAGGCAGACCGAAGCAGATGAACATACTTCTGTTCTCTGAAGACCCGGTTGCTCTTGATGCAACTGTCTGCAGACTTATTAATCTTGACCCTGAATTTGTTCCGACAACAAAATTCGGAATGGAATTTGGTATGGGCACTTATATTGAAAGTGAAATAGAGATTACCGGTGATGATTTAGATCGTTTTAAGGATGAAGCTTTTGACATCAAGAGATTTCCCCTTAAAACATATAAGGCAAAGGGTATTACCAGGTTCCTTAACAACAAATTTGTTCCAAAACCCTGTATCGTTGAGAATAAATGTATTAAATGCGGTATCTGTGTAAATATGTGCCCTGTAAATCCTAAAGCAGTGGACTGGTTTAAAGGTGATAAGGGAAAGATTCCTGTTTACAATTATGATAACTGTATAAGATGTTACTGCTGCCAGGAGCTGTGCCCCGAAAGCGCAATTAAGCTTAAAGTGCCTTTTTTAAGGCGTATGTTCAATAAGTGATTTCTGCTTTTTTACAATTATGATTTGTTCTCGGGGAGTTACCAATATCGCTCATTATACAGAATTCATTTTTCTACCGTGCAATATTTAGCTGTTTTATTCCGATTAAGTATTTCTTTCTTAAGGAGATATTCTTGTTACATCTCTCGATAGTGATATTCATGGTATTAAAAAAAGGTTAAGGTCGATGTTTGCATAGCATTTTGTCAGGCTTTTACGGTTAATATTCCTTTCTTTCAGGCTTGCCTTTTTTGGAATGTGAACTTACAATGACGGCTAAGGGGGGTGTAAAGTAGCTATGAATATATACGAACAGATCGGGCGGCTGGTGGAACAGGGAAGAAGGGCTGTGCTTGTAACCGTTGCGGAGACCTATTCCGGTTCGCCGGGGAAAGAAGGATTTAAACTCCTTGTAACATCGGACGGGACGGTGACCGGTACGGTCGGCGGCGGTGCTGTCGAACATCAGGCAATCGAGGAGGCTAAAAAGCTTCTAACAATAAGAAAAAACAGGATACTTCCGATAACGCTTAAAGACGAGGGAATGGAATGCGGCGGTAAAATGACACTTTTTTTCGAATATATCGAAGGTAAAAGAAATTTTATCCTTTTCGGCGGAGGACATATCGGAAGAGCACTGAAACCTGTTTTAGAATCGGCCGGTTTCCGTGTTACTGTGTTCGACTCCCGGCCGGAGGCAGAGGATTATTTTATAAAAGTAAAAGATAGCGGTAATACCGGAGGCAGGATAATTATAGGGGATTATAATAAGCTTTCAACAATCAAAGATGAAATTGAAAAGGCTGATTTCTGCTTTATAGCAACTCATGGGCATAATTATGATTTTACCGTGCTGAGTCAGCTGCTTAATTTAAAGAAAACTTTTAAATATGTCGGTATGATAGGCTCCAAAACCAAAGCAGCGGTTCTTTTTAAAAAGTTAGAGAAAGAGGGACATTCGATACCGGATTATCTGTATTCACCGGCAGGTATAAAAATAGGCGGTGATACGGCGGGCGAGATTGCAATATCCATTTCCGCTGAGGTTGTTGCCGTAGCGAATGGAATGGATACGATTCATATGAGAATAAACCCGGGATTGCGTGTCGATGATAAAAATGTTCAGAGGCTTGTATAGGTTATGCCTGTCCGGGATAAAGACCGCGGGATGCCTTCAGCAATTAATTTTGTAAGTGATATCTCCGTGGAAGGGATGCTCATCGGCCATACGGTGAGATCCTCGGTTTCCAGGGGCAGGATATCCTCGATTAAAATACCGAAACTTCCGGATGGGTGCAGTACCGTTACAGCCGGGGATATACCCGGGAGCAGGTTTATTTCCGTTTCCCGGGGTACGGTATATAATGGTGATTTCCACGCGGATAATGCGTTTAAAGGTAAAGAGGAGTCAGAGCGGCAGAGAAATTGTTGCTTAAAAAGGCCCTGGCTGGCCGATGAATATGTAAACTATGCCGGAGAGCCGGTAATACTTGCAGCGGGTCCTGAAAAAGATACGCTTTTATCCTTTGCATCCGGGATAATAATCGATTACAAAGAGGAGATACCCATTATTCGGACGGCAAAAGCTGAAAAAGAAGATGAATATATCTGTGCAAGTCTTTCGAAGCGGAGAGGTAATGTCGACGAGGCTTTTAAACACGCCTATCAGGTTGTGGAAGAAGAATACAGTACGGGAACACAGGGGCATTTTTACGAAGAAGTACAGGGAGCGTTTTCTTTCTGGAATGGTAAATCCCTGCTGATATACAGTAATACTCAAGATCCCTTTGGAGTCAGAAGTGCTTTGGCGGCTCTTTTAAAGATACCGGAAAAGAGGATAAGAGTCATGGTTCCTCCTGTGGACAGCGCCGGGTTTGCAGAGATGACGGGTTCTGCCTTTAAAAGTGCGGATAATCCAACAAAAGCTTCGGTGCATTCAGCCGGTTACGGTGAAAAGATTGATAAATCGATATTATATTTAAATCCGGGTTTTAACGGAAGACTCGAAGATTCCATAGTTATATCCGG
>QILZ01000253.1 GCA_003233545.1 Spirochaetales bacterium | reverse complement strand
ATCGAATATGTTGTCGTTCACGAGCTTGCACATTTAAGACATCAAAATCACTCTGAAAAATTCTGGGTTCTGGTCGGGGAAATACTGCCGGCATATAAAGAAAGAAGAGCCTGGTTAAAGAAAAACGGATTTTTGCTTGTTCTGTAGAATGTTTTTAAAAGTTTAAGAAACTTGAATAAAATGAGAGGTGAAGTATGAGTTTTAGCCTTATTCTGGTAATTGCTTCGGCCGGCGGCCTGCTTGCATTGGGGCTTGCACTTTATAAAGCGGTGTGGGTATTTAAACAGCCTGTGGAAGATGAAACTCTGAAACGAATAGGCGGGTACGTGGCAGACGGGGCAATGGCTTTTCTTTCTAAAGAATACAGTGTTTTGCTTCCTTTTGTACTTGTTGTTGCTGCATTACTTGCGCTGGTAAATAGAGGCTTTCTGCGTCTTCAGGCAGTTTCCTTTGTCTCCGGTGCTGCATGTTCTGTGCTTGCAGGATTTATAGGCATGAAGGCGGCGACGGCATCCAATTCCAGAACAACACATGCCGCGCAGAAAGGGATAAACAAGGCGTTAAATGTGGCTTTTTCAGGCGGGACTGTTATGGGAATGAGTGTAGTCGGCCTTGCCCTTCTTGGAATCTCTTCTGTGTTTGCGCTGACAATGAATATTGTTGTCCACGGAAATGCAGCCGGTATTAAAGTACTGTCCGAATCCGTTCTTCCCGTACTTGCCGGTTTTTCACTCGGTGCTTCCTCCATAGCACTGTTTTCGAGAGTCGGCGGCGGAATATATACGAAGGCCGCCGATGTCGGTGCGGACCTTGTAGGCAAGGTGGAAGCGGATATTCCGGAGGACGATCCGCGAAACCCGGCAACGATTGCGGATAACGTGGGTGATAACGTTGGCGATGTTGCAGGTATGGGAGCCGACCTGTTCGAATCTTTTGTAGGTTCGATTATCGGTGCCATGATACTGGGGCTTACGGTTACCGCACCGGAGGATGTTAAACTTAAACTCATAGGTCTGCCGCTTATCCTTGGTGCTGCGGGAGTACTTGCATCCGTTATCGGAGTTTTCTTTGTAAAGGCGAAGCCGTCCGGTTCTCCCCAGAGAGCTCTGAATATCGGAACTTTCGGTGCCGCCGTACTGGCTGCTGTTTTTTCTTTCTTTATCTTTCGTTACTATATCGGCGGAAGTACGTTTAACAACGGGTCGGACTACCTGGATTTATTTTTAGCATCTGTTTTCGGACTATTGGCAGGTGTGCTTATCGGTGTCCTTACGGAGTTTTTTACGGGAACCGGAAAAATTCCCGTAAAGGCGATAGTTCGTTCGTGTATAACAGGTTCTGCAACAAACCTTATAACCGGAATGGGTGTGGGGATGCTTTCGAGTTTTCCTGCCATGGTAATTATTGTGTCGGCAATCTATGCGAGCTTTGCGGTCGCGGGATTATATGGCATCGGTATGGCGGCTTTGGGTATGCTTATTACTCTGGGGATACAATTAGCCGTAGATGCCTACGGCCCGATTGCCGATAATGCCGGCGGTCTGGCTGTTATGGCCGATTTTCCTCATGAAATTCGGGAGATTACAGATGAACTGGATGCCGTAGGCAATACAACTGCTGCAATAGGCAAGGGGTTTGCAATAGGTTCGGCTGCTTTAACCGCAATTATTCTGTTTACTTCCTTCGAAGAGCAGTCAGGGGCAGGTGATATAAAAATAACCAGTATTCCGGTTCTTGCAGGACTGCTCCTCGGCGCCGTTATTCCGTATTTGTTTTCCTCTCTTGCCCTTTCCGCAGTAGGAAAAGCAGCATTCAGAATGGTAGAAGAGGTAAGAAGACAGTTTGCGGAGCATCCGGGCATACTGAATGCAACAGAAGAGCCTGATTATAAGAGATGTATAAGTATCAGTACTGCTTCGGCACTTAAACAGATGCTTCTGCCCGGAATAATTGCCGCAGCCACGCCTGTTTTAGTTGGTTTTCTCGGAGGTATCGAGATGCTTATCGGGCTTTTAACAGGTGTTACCGCTTCCGGGGTAGTACTTGCTGTTTTTATGTCCAATTCCGGAGGTGCGTGGGATAATGCAAAAAAGATGATAGAGGGCGGTATGGCCGGAGGCAAGGGATCTCTTGCTCATAAGGCATCCATAGTAGGTGATACTGTCGGTGATCCGTTCAAGGATACTGCGGGTCCCTCTTTAAATATACTGATAAAACTGATGGCAGTTGTTTCACTGGTAATAGCACCTATGTTAAAATCATTCTGGGGGTAAAAAATGGAATATAAAAATAGGCTGTATCTTATACTTCATCCGGATTCCGCTCTTGTAGCATCACAGTTAAATCCGGAACAGTTTGCAAAACATTATGTTGCCGGTTCTTCACGGCACTATGAGGGAAAGGTTATATTTGCCTCTATAGACATAAATTTCAGGAATCCCTATTTTGATATTGATAAGGGGATTGCCGGTCTTGTTCCGCATGAAGACGACCGCCCGAAGGCAACAAAATTCATAGCAACCTACAGGGTTTTAGAGCATATGGATTTTAAATCGATAGAAAAACTTTACCTTGCAACTCCGGATGCGGTTACCCTTGAGTTGTCGGCTTCCGGGCATAAAATTCAGCATCCTGCAGGGAAATTAAGAATTTTCGCGGAGATTGCACCTTTAAAAATGCTTCTGCTGACAGATTATGATTTCGTTGAATTCGGAAATTATATAACGAATCCGGATAATCCCAAGGGGGCTCCCAAGATTTTTTATACTCAGATCGATATCGATATCGATGAGTTTATTAAAGATATTAAACAGCACCCTTTTGTTAATCTGCCCGTAGAAACGCTTCATCCCTCCAAATTGAGAGATGCAGTGTACGAGATGAGGGATAACCCTGAGAAGCGTACCAAAGGATTAAGTCTCTACAGTTCGCTTAACAATATTCCTTACAGATGCTTAAGGCATGGATTTATGTTTGCCGCACAGAATGAATCCAAATTCTTCCCCCTTCCGAAGCCGAAGGAGATAGAGAATACCAATTACAGATTCTGGAGAAGTATGTAGCCGCGGCAGATTAGAATTCTTCGAAATCCGCATCCAGTTCATCCTCCAGACTTTTCTCTTCTTCGAGAAGATCGTCTGCGGATGTCGAGTATTGATTGTTATTTTTATCCGGTGATGCAGCATTCGTCTTTTTATTCGTAATATTCGGTGCCGGTGCAATGTGTTTGACCATACCCGGACTTTTGGATTGTAAATATGCGTCATGAATTACATTTTTCCGGGAAACGGGGAATGGGGCTTCCAGCTGTCCGGGCTGTTCCGT
>QILZ01000170.1 GCA_003233545.1 Spirochaetales bacterium | reverse complement strand
GGATAGGGATTCTTCCTGATACCGGGCATTTATTTATAAACAAAGAATCCATTTCGGATGTTGTCGAAAAGGTTTCGGGAAATACACATCACTTTCATATCGATGATAATTTCGGCTCTACAGATGATCATCTCGTACCCGGTGACGGCGGGATATATTTTGATATTTTTTTAAAAGATTTGGAAAAAAGTAAATACAACGGATTCCTTTCTGTCGAGCTTGGATACCGGTACTGCAATGATCCTGATTCCGCCGCAAAAAGAAGCCTTGAATACCTTAAAAACAGGATAAACCCGGTAGGATTTTAATAAAGGGAGAAAAAATATGACTGATAAAAATAGTCCGGATAGTTACAGGAACAGGTTAAACGGCAGATTACCTAAAATCGGGATAAGACCCATTATCGACGGCAGGCGCGGAGGGGTAAGAGAATCACTGGAAAAACAGACGATGTCTATGGCGGAATCTGTTGCCGAACTGATTTCTACACATTTAAGACATTCTAACGGATTGCCGGTAGAGTGCGTAATCCCGGATACAACAATCGGCGGTGTGGCGGAGGCTGTTCGTTGTTCTGATAAATTTAAATCGGAAGGGGTAGGCGGAGTAATCAGCGTAACACCCTGCTGGGGATACGGAACAGAAACGATCGAAATGGATCCCTTAATCCCGAAAGCAATATGGGGGTTCAATGGTACCGAAAGACCGGGTGCGGTATATCTTGCAGGGGCTCTTGCTGCCGGTGATCAAAAAGGTTTACCCACATATAAAATATACGGCCGTTCGATACAGGATAAAACCGACACAAAGATCCCGGAGGATGTAAAAGAATCGATTATAAGATTTGCAAAGGTGGTTATTGCAGTTTCGACCCTTAAAAATAAGTCCTACTTATCCATGGGCGGTGTCTCGATGGGGATAGGCGGTTCGATCGTCGATGTAAATTTCTTTCAATGCTACCTCGGCATGAGAAATGAATATGTAGATATGTCGGAATTTGTAAGACGAATCGAAGAAAGAATATACGATGAAGAAGAATATAAAAAAGCATTGCAATGGGTTAAAATAAATTGTGCGGAAGGTAAAGATCCGAATCCTGCAGGTATACGGGAATCGCGTGAGCAGAAGGATAATAACTGGGAAACGGTCGTAAAGATGACATTGATCGCAAGAGACCTTATGATAGGAAACAGGAGGCTTGCGGAGTCAGGGTATATCGAAGAGGCCGAGGGGCATAATGCAATTGCCGCCGGTTTTCAGGGACAGCGGCAGTGGACGGATCACTATCCGAATAGTGATTTTATGGAAGCCATGCTTAACTCTTCTTTTGATTGGAACGGTATTAGGGAACCGTTTATAGTAGCCACTGAAAATGACAGCTTGAATGCAGTTGTAATGTTATTGGGCCATTTATTATCAAACACCGCACAGATATTCGCTGATGTAAGAACATACTGGAGCCCTGATTCGATAAAAAGAGTAACCGGGGAGGATCTAACCGGGAAAGGCTCCGGAGGATTCATTTATTTAACAAATTCGGGTTCGGCAGCCCTGGATGGTACCGGAATGATGGAAATTGACGGAAAGCCGGTCATAAAACCTTACTGGGATATATCCGATGAGGAGATGCGTAAATGTCTGGAAGCTGTCAGGTGGTGCCCTGCAAAGTTAGCGACTTTCAGAGGCGGCGGGTTTTCATCCTCTTATGTTACAAGGGGCGGGATGCCGCTTACGATGTCGAGAATAAATATTACCAGCGGATTGGGGCCGTTTTTGCAAATAGCAGAAGGATATTCTATCGATTTACCCGAAAAGATATACAGACCTATAGTGGAACGAACCGACCCCGCATGGCCAAAGACCTTTTTTGTTCCGGAACTAACCGGAAAGGGAGCTTTTAAAGATGTGTACAGCGTAATGAATAAATGGGGTGCAAACCATGCATCCTTAAGTTATGGCCATATTGGTGCCGATTTAATCACACTTGCTTCCATACTAAGAATTCCGGTTTCTATGCATAATGTGGAAGAAGAAAAAATATTCAGGCCGGGTATGTGGGACGCATTCGGAACAATTTCGTCTGAAAATGCGGATTACAGGGCGTGCAGTGCATTAGGGCCGTTGTATGGTAAATATTAAGTCTAAGAAAACCGCCGTCTTTCGCACATTCTGTTTGGGGGCGTATTCTTTACTGTAATAATTCCGGGGGTAAGGCCTGAGTAAAAAAGTTCTTATGGGGTTTAAGACTTCTGTTTCTTTTTCTTGATAAAGGTTGAATAAACCCTTTTCTTATGTCTCTCTATCTGTTCTTTAAGAAGTTTCACAGCTTCTTCTTCTTTTCCCTCGTTCATCTTTTCGAGGATGGACTTGTGTTCTGTAATACTTATCCTGCCTTCTTCCGTATATTTTTCCGCCTTGTCCATATAGCGGAGAACGTCGATAAGGATCTTGGAATTATTTATTATATGGGGAACCCATGTATTACCCGATGCCTGATAGATGATATCGTGAAAAGCAAAATCTGTTTTCATAAAACTCTTAAAATCCCCTGATTGTAAATCTTTCTCGGACTCACGAATTGCATTGTCCAGTTTTTTAGCGAGCCGCGGAGTAAACTTTTTCATAACCTTTCTCATGGCCAATTCCTCTAATACTATTCTTACATCGATAATCGATTCAAGCTCCTGCCATGTGAAGTTCCTTACAAAATAGCCTTTCCATTGCACACGCTCGATAATTCTATTTTCTACAAGTTTGGAAAGTGCTTCGCGTACCGAGACCCTGCTTACACCCAACTTTTCTGCTAATTCCTTATCGTTAATTCTATGTCCGGGTTTCCAGTATCCGGAAATGATTGCAGATTTAATCGATTCATAAACATTTTCGGCCCGGCTTGTTTTTTCAAATAAACGTGATATTACCCTGTCATCCGCATCCATGATATCTTCCTGTATTAAGTTTGATTAATATTTAATTGTATGTAGTATATCAATATCTTCGAAAAATTGAAACTATAATCTTTATTATTTTGAATCTTTTATTTTAAATTAAACTTATGCAATCCAAACGGTTGTATATCAACTGCTTTCTACGAAATTATCATGCCTCTTATAATTTTACAGGCTGTATCCGGGTCGTTTATATCCGTTAAAAGGTCTTCTGTTTTGCATAATATTTTATCGACAAGCCGGTCGAAACCATAGTTTACTTTATGTTTATCGAATGTATCCTTTGCCGGCCTGCTTAACAGGTGCGCACAGACCTTTGTTATGCCCAACCGTATAACCAGAAATGCAGCGGCTTTTCCTATTATTTTGTCTTCTAAAGTCAGACTATCTCTTTCGTAGTTTTGCGTTTTTAAGAATTCTTCCAGGTCAAAGAGGGGATACAGCCATTTCTTTTTGCTTGTATATACAAGCTGCGAGCAGAAGAAAAGTTTTAAAGAGATATCATTCGAATATTCCATAATTTAAAGATATCATAATCAGACATTTTTATGAATAATAAAATATCTTTAATTAGAACCCTTTTTCCGCAAGTTAAAATTTCGTTTATTTTAAGAAAATACGTCTTCAAAAGTATAGAGTATTTTCGAAGTAGCCGGACGAAAAGAATCTCTAAACTCAGGATAAACAGGCAAACTTTCAATTCCTCTTTC
>QILZ01000232.1 GCA_003233545.1 Spirochaetales bacterium | reverse complement strand
GGAAGAAGGGGAAAAAAAGGAAGCAGCGGAAAACTTCGTATAGGCGACAGCTGGAATGCAATAACAATTATTGCACTCTCCCAGAATAATCCCTTAAAAGCAATAGCGGAATTTGTGGAAAACAGCATCGATGCACATGCGGAAAATATTACAATTGTAAGAGGGCGGGAAGGAGGAGAACTTTACCTGAAGGTTATAGATGACGGGGAGGGCATACCTCTCGATGAAACCGGTCTTCCCGATTTTAAATATGTAGCCACTCATATCTGTGATTCGATTAAGAAAAGATTAAAGAAAGAGGGAGTAAAAGGCCTGCAGGGAGAGTTCGGAATAGGATTGTTAAGTTTCTGGACTGTTGGCGGGCATCTTATTCTTTCGTCTGCAGGCTCGGACGGAAAAACGTACCAGATGGAAATGAGTAAGGGAGAACAGGGTTATAGGCTTACACAGAAAAAATCTCTTTTCTCTCATCCCGGTACCGAACTTGTGATTCAGCCGCTTCTCCCCGGAATTCGGCAGTTAAACGGAGAAAGAATTCAGCATTACCTTGCATCGGAGCTTAGAGACAGAATCAGAAAATCAGGTGTTAAAATAAAGATATTAGACCGTTATTCACGTAAAAAGTATGATGTTGTCCCCCGCCGGTTTAACGGAAGACATCTCCATGAATTTAATATGATAGAGACGAAGGCGGGCGATATTTATATTGAGTTGTACCTGAATGGTTTTCAGCAGGGGAATTCTGTCAGCCTGTACAGGTCGGGAACCCGTATTCTGGAATCTCTTTCCGAGCTTACACGATTTAATGCGGATCCGTGGACATCCGGTTATCTGCAGGGAATAATCGATGTTCCGTTTCTTCAGCTTACACCAACAACAAGGACAGGTATTATCCGGGATGACTACTTCCAGGTATTCACAGAGGCTGTCGGTGACCTGGAAGAAAAACTTAAAGAGATTATCCGACAGGTAAAACAGGCGGAAGAAGAGGAGGCGAGTAAGAATATACTTAAATCGGTTCAGCGTGCCTTAAAAGAGGCATTTTTAATGCTTCCCAGGGAAGAGTACGATTGGTTCGATATATATTCGGAAATTCATAAAGCCGGAAAAAAAGGAAACAGGGAATCGCTCTTTCCCGATAATGCGGATAAGCCGGAAGAAGATGAAGACTTAAAAAAAGACAGGGATACAGGGAAAATGATAGGAGAGACCGGTTCAAAGGCAGATGAAAAAGCATTCTACGAATATGCAGGAGATCTCTATAAAGCGGTTATATCTCCGTCCGCATGTATGATTAAGGTTGAGGATGAGAGGAATTTTCGGTGCATTCCGAGGGACAGAAAGGGAAGAATCGTGGAAGAGAATATAGAAATCACATGGACCATCGACGAGGGGGAAGGCAGTTTAAACAACAATAACGGTGAAATAGTTACCTTTAAATCACCCTCCGAGCCGGGTATTACGATTATAAAAGCGGCAGTATCCCAGGGCAGTATAAACTGCATGGCGGAAGCTGTAGTAACGATAACGGATTCGCTTATTAAACAGCCGGAACAGACCGGTATGGAGCGGGATAAGGGAATTCCCGGTTACACATTTCTTAAAGCACCTGCAGAGATGTGGCGGTCGAAGTACGATGAGGCGAGAAACCTTATAATAATAAATAACGGTCATAAAGATTACATCTTTTCGGCACAGAAAAAATCAAGGAAACTCCGCTATATATGCCGTCTCTTTTCCAAGGAGCTTGTGTTAAAGAATTTCCCCGGATTTAATAGTGCCGATCTTCTCGAACATTTTGTCGAGCTTTCCCTGTATGCGGAAGAAAACCTGCACTAATGGATTATCTCTGCCTAAGCTTGTTCTTGCTGCTCGAAAAGAAGGCAGGTAATATCTCTGTCGGAACAATCACGGTGTACAATTAATTGCCCTGGATTTTGGAAATATTATTCCAGGGCAGTATATGACATTTGGATCTTTTCTGTTCATCTTTACCGGCATAAATGATAAATGAATTGTTCTGACCTGTTAAACCCTGCCAGTAATCGATTCCTTTAAAATAATCACTTGTTATTGTTTTTCCGGCTTTAACTTCTATTGATATTTCTCCGTCCTTATGCGGTATGATAAAGTCAACTTCGTGGCCTGTTTTATCACGCCAATAGTACAATTCTGCAATTTTGCCCCTGTTAAAAATGGATTTGATCAGCTCGCTATATACATACGTTTCGAATATTGCACCTTTTAAAGGATGCGTATTGTATATATCTTCATTTGTGATATTAAGAAGATAGCATAGAAGCCCGGAATCCAGAAAATACAGCTTCGGAGCTTTAACTATTCTTTTATTAAGATTCTTATAATATGGGGGCAGCAATTCTATGATATAGCTTGCCTCCAGTATGGAAAGCCATGACCGGGCAGTATTATGCGTAATTCCGCAGTCCTCGGCAAGGGAAGAATGGTTTAGTATTTGACCGCTTCTCCCGGCGGTTAATCTTAAAAAACGCTGAAAAGTATTTAAATTTCCGACGTTAAGAATACTTCTTACGTCTCTCTCTATATAGGTCATAATGTAGTTTGAATACCATTCGGAAGGATTCAATTTATTATCATATACCGGCGGGTACATACCTGTAATGATAATTTTCTCTAACATTACACTTTTTCTGTTTAACCCAAGTTCGTTTTGATTAAACGGAAGCAATTTTAATATTGCAGTTCTTCCTGCCAGTGATTGGGAAATCTTTTCCAGAAGAAGAAAATTCTGTGATCCGGTTAAAATAAATTTTCCGGTTTCCGAAGAATTATCAACTATACTCTGAATATAGGAAAATAATTTGGGAGCCTTTTGTGCTTCATCGATAATCATGTCTTTATTACTACGGCTTAGAAATCCCATGGGATCCGTCAGTGCAAATTCGAGATTATCAGGATTCTCCAATGAGAGATATTCCTTCTCAGGGAATACCTTTTTTACTATAGTTGTTTTGCCGGCTTGTCTGGGTCCGGTTAGAGAAACAACCTTGTATTGCTGCTCCAGCTCTTTCAGTTTTAGAGAAATATCCCGTTCTATATACATGCGGTAATTATATATTATTAATGGACAGATTGTCAATGGTATTTATAATCCGGATAATGTGTTTATTATATAACTATCGGCTATCTATATCTCGATACCGAACTCTACGATTTTCCCGTTAAGCTTCTTTAATCCCAATTCGTTTATTTTCCTAATCGCTTCTTGTAAACTTACTATATTATTGGTATTGCCACTTCATTTGTTAATGTTCCGTTCCGTACAATTATTCAGATAGTTACACCAAATAAATTAAGGGGTAAAATATTTAGCCTGGATCGT
>QILZ01000356.1 GCA_003233545.1 Spirochaetales bacterium | reverse complement strand
TTTATTTAAAATTATATTGTCGTATAAGCCTCTTCACCCAATTCGAACATGTCTATATTTTCCTCTTCGGATTTATCGGACGGTTTTACGGTGGTAAATTTATTTATTACCCAGAGTGCGGCATAGGTAAAACCAAACGCATAGATTGCAGTACCGGTAACGGCAATAAATTCCTTAAAGAAGAATAATGATCCGCCGAAGATAAGCCCGTTTGCGCCGTTTATATTAACCTTAAGGCTGGCAAATGCACCCAGTAAGAGAATACCTAAGTAACCGCCTATTCCATGTACACCCCATACATCGAGGGCATCATCCCATTGCATTCGGTTTTTAAAGGATATGGCTGCATATCCGAATATAGAAGCCATAATTCCGATAATCATAGCGGACTTGACGCTTACATATCCTGCGGCTGGTGTAATTGTTGCCAATCCGGCAACAGCCCCTGTAAGCATTCCGAGTATTTTTGGTTTTCTTTCAAAGATTCTTGCAAGAATAAGCCATGTTATCGCCGCAAAAGAAGCTGCAACATCCGTATTAAGAAAAGCATTTGCTGTTATCGCATCAACCTTTAGTTCGCTTCCTGCATTAAAACCATACCAGCCGAACCACAATAATGCAGTCCCTAAAGCGACCAGAGGGATACTATGCGGTTTTGTATTCTTTTTCTTTCTTTTGCCGACAAAGAAAACCGATGCGAGTGCTGCAAAACCGGCACTTGCGTGTACAACGATCCCTCCTGCAAAATCAAGAACGCCCCATTGCTGGAGAATTCCTCCGCCCCATATCATGTGAACAAGCGGAAAATAGACAAAAAGAAGCCATACTGTTAAAAAAATCATATAGGCTTTAAAGCGTACCCGTTCTGCAAAAGCGCCTGTTATTAAGGCGGGTGTTATAATAGCAAACATCATCTGGTAAGCAACAAAAACAAACATGGGAATACCGGAATTGGATGAAAAAAACGTTTTAACGGTAATACCGTTGAGGAATAAATATTTACCATTACCGATTATCCCGCCCACATCGGGTCCGAAACACATTGTAAAGCCCACGGTAACCCAGAGAATAGTTGTCCATCCCATGGATACGAAGCTTTGTATCATTATAACAAGAACACTTTTCCTCCCGACAAGACCTCCGTAAAAAAAGGCGAGGCCGGGAGTCATTAACATAACAAGACTCGTTGCAACAAGCATAAATGCGGTATTACCGGTATTCAGCATAAAAACCTCCTCATAGAACGTTAAAACAGGTAACCTGATAAGGAATAATATAAAACGGGATCCGATAAATATTTCTCTTAACAAAGTTATATTTTAAAAAACATATTCTTATTTGATAAGTTGATCAACTGAAAGTAGAAAATGTTTTATAAAAATTATTTGAATAATTGTTTTGTATTTATTTTAAAAATATCAATATTTTTACATAATGCTGACAATTCCTGCATAAAACAGTATTATCTAATTATTAAAATGGCTGTAACAATAAAAGATATAGCAAAAATATCCGGTTACGGAGTAGGTACTGTCTCCCGGGTTTTAAATGGCGGAACTCTTGTTAAGAGCGAAACCAGGGAGAGAGTTATGCAGGTTGCAAGGAAGCTTAACTATAAGCCGAATAAAGTTGCAAAGATGCTTGTTACCGGTAAATTTTCTCAGTCCACCATCGGTATTATCCTTCCTAAAATAACGCATCGATTCTCCATGGAGATAATTGCAGGCATTTATACGAAACTGAATGAACTTGGGTATAATCTGCTTGTATTTAATATAGGGAAAAAGAGAGAAGAGGTCTTTGAACACATACGCTACAGCCATTTTTCCGGGCTGCTCGTTCTTTTAGGGTCTCTTAAAGAAGACGAAGTACTGATGCTTAAAAGTGAAAATACACATTTTGTGTATCTGGATTATCACGACAGGAATGAAAATTCAATTTTTTTCAACAATCATCTGGGAGGAGGGCTTGCCGCTAAGTACCTGATGGATAAAAAATGTAAGCGTATAATGCTTGTGGGCGACTATGCAAAAACAATTCAGAGAGAGGAACGTTTTCGCGGATTCAAGGATGTCCTTAAGGGTGCACAAATCGAACTTTTCGATGAGGTTTATATTTCTTCTGATGAAAAAGCAGCTTACAGTTTAACAAAAAAGGTTATTAAGGCCGGCAAAGCAGACGGAATATTCTTTTACAGTGATGATCTTGCGCTTGGCGGCTTAAAGGCGAAAAGAGAAATTCAAAGCAGCATAAGGATTATCGGGTATGACGATATAGAGGCGGCAGGATACCTGGGACTTTCTACAGTGCGGCAGAATGCACATACTCTCGGAAAGCTGGGTGCCGGGACAATAGTCGAAATATTAAAAAAAGACAAACCTATAAACGAGACAGAAGTGGTTTACAGATGTCTCGAGCCGGAACTTGTAGACAGGGGAAGCTGATATTTTTTCGGTCATCCTGCAAGTTATACTTACTGTTATAACTATGTTCATGATAGTCTTTGTTTTTATATTCTCTAAAAGCCATTGGGACGGATTCTCGTCAGTTTGTCCCGTACACTATCATGGTTAATCCTTTTCCTCTATCAGCGGTCTTCTATTGCCGATGGAAACTTTATCATATCAGATTTTTAATGAGTCAACGCGCTGACTTTACATATTCTTCTACAGATGTTATACTATTGGTATGAGGACCGCTGTATCTCTTCCTGAAGCAGTGTTTAAGGAGGCGGAAAGGTTCGCCCGCCACTTGAAGAAATCCCGAAGCCAACTCTATGCCGAGGCAATAAGGGAATATCTTGCCCGCCGTGTGCCTGATAGCATTACTGAGGCAATGAATAGTGTCTGCGATCGGTTGAGAGAACAAGATACGGAGTTTGCAACTAGTGCTGCACGGAAGATGCTTGCTCGCGAATCGTGGCAGCAGTCAGCCGCGGAGATATCTGGCGGACCGATTTTCCTGAACCTTCGGGTTCCGAGCCTGGATTCAACCGGCCTGTAGTAGTGGTACAAGGCTTCCGATGAAAAACATTTTTAAAGCGTACGATATTCGGGGCATTTATCCCGATGCCCTTAACGAAAGCATCGCCGGGAAAATCGGCACCTCTTTTATTCGCCTTCTGAAAGCCCGGCGAATCGTCGTCGGACGGGATATGCGGCTCTCGTCGCCGTCCCTTGGTAAGGCCTTTATCGATGGAGCCAGGGCTGCCGGCGCTTCGGTGACCGATCTTGGCATGACCACTACGCCTATGCTGTATTATGCCATAATAAAAGGGGAGTTTGACGGTGGAGCCATGGTCACTGCCTCCCACCTTCCCGGACAGTCCAATGGGTTTAAACTGTGCAGGGAAAAGGCCATTC
>QILZ01000260.1 GCA_003233545.1 Spirochaetales bacterium | reverse complement strand
ATTCTAAAGACACTTCTTCCGAATCAAAAAACCTGGTCTATATCATTAAAGATTCATGGCGGAATAAGAACAGTGTTATGAAACAGAACGGTAATACCGTAAAAATAAGGCTTTTTAAAAAGAAAGTAAAAACGGTTTTCTTTGCACCCGCTGTAAGATTGTGGGATCCGAGACAGAATATTTCTTTAAAAGATTTGTTCGGGATTACTTTACATAAAGGTACTTCCGGAAACATAAAAATACTGCCCCTTAAAGACATCAGACTTCCGTGGAGAGCCCTGTCCGTTGAACACAGATATCCGTTTCGGCCCGGTTACCCGCTTACGGATAATTATTTTCTGCTGCTGCGCAGCACCGGCTCCGGAATAATTACCTGGTTTAAGAGTTTAAAAACAGATAACAACAATAAAAAAATCGTATGGATAGGAGCGGTGGGTGATATGATGCTGGCAAGGGGTATCGATAAAACTCTGCTGCAGAACAGACAGGGCACACAGGGCCTGTTAAATATTTTCGGCAGCACCCTTCCCGTACTGAAAAACACCGATTTTCTTATGGGAAACTTAGAATGTGTTGCATCCCTTAAAGGAAAAAAGGCAAAAAAGAGATATCACTTTCATTTTAATCCTCTGGCACTTAAAGAAATCAGAGAGGCCGGTTTCAGATATGTTTCCCTTGCAAACAATCACTCTCTCGATTACGGCCTCGAGGGATTCCGCGATGCTCTTAAAAACTTAAGAGCTGAGAATATCGGCTTTTCCGGAGCCGGCAGCAACCTTAAAGATGCTTCCAGACCCTTCGATGTTAAAATAGGCGGCGAAAAGCTGCAGATTTACTCTGCAGGGGCATACCCTGTGGAATCGAGCGGGTTTGACGGCAGAAATTTTACAGCATCCGAAAACAGCCCGGGCATATTATGGGCGGATAAGTACTTTTTAAATCTTCTTACCAGTACGGTTTCCGGCAAAACTTTTGATATCGTAATGGTACACGGGGGAAGGGAATGGACTTCCGTGCCTACGGAAAAACAGAAAAAACTTTACAGAAGTATGATAGACAGAGGAGCGGATCTCGTAATCGGCTCGCATCCTCATTACCTGCAGGGATTGGAAGTTTACAGGCAAAAGCTTATAGCCTATTCACTCGGTAATTTTATTTTCCCGGGCATGGAAGGGACCGCCCACGGAGAGGAAAGCATTATTTTAAAAGCGGGATTGTATCACGGCAGACTTATCTATATTAATATTTATCCGGTTGTAATACGCGGGAGCTATACACGCCTGGCTAAAAACGATTCGATTAAAAAGAGGTTTTTAAGACTGACAGAGGCACTAAACAGTACACCTTAAATCGCAGACTTTAATTCTTGATCTTGTTAACCCAGACACTGCCGGGAAAATCATTCCGCAGTTTTTTATACAGATAGTCCGCCTGTTTTTTATTGCCCGCCGTTTCGTATATCCCTGCCGCGCGGAACAGCGCTTCCGCTACAATATCTTTATAATCCGGAAAAACATAGGTCAGTGCAAGGTATTCTTCGGCAGCTCTTTCGGGTTTGTTATTCTCTTTAAGACTTCCGGCAAGTTCAAGCTGCGCTTCCGCACCAAGCCTGTCCGGGTGCGTGTCTGCAATACCTTTAAATATCTCAGCGGCACGATCCAAATTGCCTTCCGCTTTATAGTACCGTCCTATCCAGTAATCGAGCTTTTCCTTTACCCGGTTATCGAGGTTCTTACCGCGCAGTTTCTTGAAAATAGTATAAGCTAAGTTTCTGTCTGAGGAAAATTTATAGACAGCGTATTCCAACAGCAGCTTCGACCGTGCAGATTCCGACATTTTAGTATTGTTAATTATTTTTTTATAGAGTGAATCGGCAAACCGGTTATCATTCAGTTCCGCCATTGCATCCTTAATTAATTCTCCCGCTTCATTACCGTAAACCCCGTCTGAGTATTTACTTAAGTAATTAAACAGTATATTAACGGCTTTCCTGTAATCTTTAAGTTTCATTGCACAGTTTCCCTGCCAGTACAGGGCCAGTTCGGAATTTTTCGAATCCGGAAATTTTTTTACGACATCGGAAAAATACCGGTAGGCGTCGCTGTAAAGCTGCTTATCAAACAAATATCCGGCTATTCTGTAATAACCTTCCGCAGCGAGGCTGCTTCCGGGAAACTCCTTGCTTAATCTCTTCAGTGTCTTTAACGCATCGTCTTTTTTACCGGAGTAGAATTCACTTATCCCTCTTGCTGCAAGAGCAACTTCCTTAAGACTATCCTTGTTGTTTCCCCTGTCTGCCGAAAGGGAAGCATTATAATATTTTATACTTTCTCCGTATTCCTTAAGCCGAAAAGCACAGATACCTGCCCTGTAGTACGCCCTGGCGGCATAACCGCTTTCCGAATAATCTTTTACAACCTCAAGGTACAACTTTTTCGCAGAAACGAAGTCGCCGGTCCTGAACCGCGACCAGCCGGCCCAGTAAACCGCTTCCGCTCTGTCACCGGAACCGGCGGGAAGAGAACGCACTTTAATAAAATAATCATAGGCATCCGAATATTTCTGTTGTTTATACTTTATCCTGCCGAGGTTTAATATCGCTGCACCCCTAAGGCTGCCCTCGGAACCGTTATTTGTTAACAATAAAAAATATTTCTCCGCACTTACATAGTCTCCGATATCAAAATATACTGCGGCAGCGGCAAAGGCTGCTTTTTCCTTTAGATTCAAATCTCCCTTAAGATTAATAAGCGGTTCGAAATACTTTAAAGACCTCCTGTATTCTCCTTTTAAAGAATAAATATAACCTAATTGATACATCGATTCATTTTTAAAGACGGATGAACCGTAATGATTTATAATCCGGCCAAAGTCCCTTATTGCTTTAGTATAATCCCCGACCCTGATGTAATCGCTGCCCCTTTTATACAGCAGACTGTCCGTGGCCGTACCGGTTTCGACACTGTTTATAAGACTGTTCCGGACGGCAAGAGCCTCTTTATACTTACCCGTATTATCATAAATATCCCCGAGCTGTTCTTCCGCCTTAAAAACAGAAGCGTCTTCCGGATACATCCGGATAAATCTTTTTAACACTTCGGCGGCTTCTTCCTGATGTCCCGAAGCTATCAGCACCTGTCCTTCTTTGTACAAAGCCATTTTTGCCGTATCTCTATCTCTTCCCGTGGAAGATTCCCGGAAGTATTTAAGAGCACTTTTGTTATCCCCGATGTTTAATGAGCACACACCGAGATTATACATGATCTTCTGCCGTTCCCGGCCATCCGCTGCCACTTTAAGGATCTTTTCGTAAAGGGTTCCTGAGAGTTTATAATTTCCGGAATCGAAATAAGCCTGAGCCTTTAACTTCCGGATATCGGCGATGTAATTACCTTCGGGA
>QILZ01000136.1 GCA_003233545.1 Spirochaetales bacterium | reverse complement strand
GATGAGTAATTGTTCTGTTTTTCTTTAAACAGCATAAATATTTTCTTTTTCTTTTTCGTTCCGCAGCTTATCCGAAAAACAGAACCCCAGAAAAGCGACATCAATGATTTTACTTTTTTTCGAGCGCCGGTTTCTTTAAGGGGCTTTACATCATTTATTACCATGCCCTGCGGCAGTACCCTGTTTATTTTTTCCATAAAATTATCCCTGCCGGTATAGTTAAAGAGTTTTGCAGACATGATTTCTTCGAACGAAGAAATACCAAGGGAAAGGGGACTGGCAAATTCTATCTTCGCCTTCGGATTAAAACCTTCTGATAATACGGGAAAAAATCCTGCTCTTATAAAACTCCTGTCAAAAATTGTCATCAGATCGAGATGAGACAGGTATTTTGCACGTTCTATTTTTTTAAAGGAAATAAGAATCCGGGAAACATTATCCATAGATAAAGAAAGCGGAGAAATATTTCTTATTTCCGCACTTCCTGATCTTACGCCTGTATTCTTATTACACACACCACACGAAAAAAAGCATTCCTCCGCACAATCAGGCGTCATTATGCCCTTTTTTGATTTTTCATATTCACGGTAAAGATAAGATTTCGAGACTCCGATATTAATTTTATCCCAGGAAAATATTTCATTTTTCGACCTTTCCCTGCATGTTTCTTCCCGCACCTTCCAGCGGGCGTCTTTAATAATTTTAAGCCACAGGTCCTTATTAATAAAATCATCCCATGCATCCAGCCTTGCCCCGGCTTTAAAAGCTTCATAAAACAGCCAACCGGCTCTGTCGTCGCCGCGTGATATAATTCCTTCCAGGAACGACAGAAACGTAGAATGGTATCTTATTTTAATCCTCTTTGATATAACCTCTCTTTTGATATTATATATCAATTCCATCGCTTTTGTTTCATCTAATTGCAACGCCCACTGGAATGGTGTATGTGCCTTTGGAATAAACGTAGAAACATTCACATTAAGATCCATACGAACTTCTTTATAAATATGATTTATAAAATCCGTTATATATTTCGATTCATCGATATTACTCCTATTATCCGGCAACGGTAATCCTATCATAAAGTAGAATTTTGCATTCCTCCATCCGAGTTTTTTTGCCTTTCTCAGTACCTCTATTATTTTATCAAGGGATACTATCTTATTAATATCTGCCTGCCATTCTGCCCGGGGAGTTTCCACGGCAAAGGTCAGCCCGCTCCTTCTCACTGTGGATATCCCGGATAAAAGATCTATGGTAAATGTATCTATACGCAGAGATGGCAGGGAAAATGAAACTCCGAGATTCAGGTACCTGTCATTCAGCAACCGTACAAGTTCAAAAACATCATGATAATCTCCGGTAGAAAGAGAAGACAGTGTAACTTCCCGGTACCCGCATTGTAAAATCTGAAAATCAATCTGTTCAACGACATCTTTAAAATCAATTTCTCTGTATGGCCTGTAAAAAACAGAGGCGGAACAAAAGCGGCAGTTATGGGGACATCCGCGCATAATTTCCACAACCCCGTGGTCCTGAACCGTAGATATATTCGGAACTAAAGACGGCAATACAACGCCTTTCCCAAAGCCGTTCCATATTCCCCGCTTTGTGTTTTCAACTTTATCTTTAAACCAGATATACGGACTCAAGCGCAGGGCGGAAAGCATTTCCCTGCGGTCTGCGCCGGATGATTTTAACTCTGCAAGAGCCGGAATCATTTCCGCACTCCAGCCTTCCGCTTCACCCATGAAAATACAGTCCGCAAATGAACCGTATGGTACGGGGTTTATCAGAGCAGGACCGCCTAAAATAACTATGGAGTCGCTGTCACTACGTTCGGAAGAAACAGGCGGTATTCCGCCGAGCTCTAAAATTGCCAGAATATTTGTAAAATTAAGTTCATAACCAACGGAAAAACCAATAATATCAAATTCCGATAACGGTATCCTCGATTCCAGAGAAAAAAGGGGTATATTATTTTTTCTTAATTCTTCTTCGAAGTCAGGCGCAGGTGCAAAAACTCTTTCACATGCAACATTCTTATAGCTGTTGTACAGATTGTAAAGAATTTTCACGGACAGATTGGACATTCCGATTTCATAAAGGTCCGGATAGGAAATGACTATATTAAGTGCTTCTGAATTAAAATACCCGGCGGACCCGTACTCGCCGCCTGAGTATCTTCCCGGTTTCTGCACCCTGTTCAGAATATTAATTATGATATTTTCGTTTATTCTTTTAGTCACTTTAATATATTCTTCTGTGCATATTAATATTATTAAGAACTGCGACACTGATAAGTGCGGTCCATAGTGAAGAACCGCCGTATGAAAGAAAGAAAAGCGGTATGCCGGTGATGGGCATTATGCCGACAGCCATGCCGATATTTACCATGACATGAAAAAAAAGCATACCGACGATCCCGGAACCTATTATAATTGCATAATTTTCCCTCGACTTGTACACAACATATATTCCCCGCATCAGAATAATCAGAAACAGTATAAAAACAAGAGTACAGCCTACGAAACCCCATTCTTCCGCAAGAATGGAAAAGATAAAATCCGTGCTCTGCTGTGGCAAAAATCTGTAGTGACTCTGAGTTCCGTGTAAAAACCCCTTTCCCCAGAAACCGCCGGAACCTACAGCAGTGATCGATTGTATTATATTCCAGCCCGAACCGCGCGGGTCGATATCGGGTTTAAGAAAAATGATTAAACGCATGATCTGGTAATTCTTCATAAAACTATGGGCACCTGCACCGGCTAATAAAGAAATTAAAAAGACCAGCGAACTGTAACCTATCCAGTAAAAGTATTTCCTTTTAAACAAAAAGTAGCCCAAAACCGCAAGTACTAAAATAACTGCCATGGAGAGCAGAAAATAATTGTTTGTTGCAGAGTCCGATAAGAGCCTGACCAATGGATGTCCGTCTGAAAGAACATAATTTCTGATTGCAGAGAGTGATATAAGTACGGCTGATAACCCGGATGCCAGAACAAGAAACATGATATGGCGCAGGGCAGCACCGCTGATAAAAGCCATGAAAAGAAATATAGGAAAATAAACAATTGCAGTTCCGATATCAGGCTGAAGTAATATAAGAAACATGGGCAGCAGAACTATCGCAAAACCAACCAGTAATCTGGATAATTTTCTAATATCTTTACCGATAGAGGTGAAGTAATAGCCCAAAAACAGAATTACACTCAGCTTGCCGAATTCCGAGGGCTGTATTCCTATATCCCTTAATCCCAGCCATGAATGAGCACCATTCACCTCTCTTCCGATAAAAGGTGTTATAAGAAGCAGGACTATAGTAAAAATATAAATATATACCGAAAGATATCTGTACCGTTCATAGGAAATATATGAGAACATAAAAAAAAGCAGCAGG
>QILZ01000207.1 GCA_003233545.1 Spirochaetales bacterium | reverse complement strand
GAATTGTCGATGACTTTTGTTTCATTCTCCAGAGTATAAAAAATCGCATTGGAACTTTCCGTGCAGGATATAATAAATGCGGTAATAGTAATTATAACTGCAGTCAGAGCAGCTATTTTTAGTTTCTGTTTCATATTAAGCTCCCTAAAAATGATATAGAGCGGAAAGCGATATTTCCAGAAAATTTCCCATTCTGGTTTCGTCTTTCGCCTGAGTTCCGGTTGCAGGCTGGAGTATCCACCAGTATACAACGTTAACTCCGAAGGACCATGATGTATTGTATCGCCAGTAAGTGGAAAACCCGGGTTTCAGCATAAAATCGACATGAATATTGTCCTGGTATTTAGCTATATCGATACCGGTACCGAGAAAAACAGGAAAATCGAATGGAAAATATGAAAAAATATACGAGGCTTTTACCGTTATGGGAAGCAGCAGGAGTATATTCAGATTAGGACTGAATGCAAAAACACCTCCTATCTCGGCGCCTATTGTAAAATTACTCTTTATATAGGTATTCCATTGCAGAGAACCCACTCCGCCGGGAGTCAGATTTGTCGTATGAAGGGAACCGGTAAGCTCCTGGAAAAAAAGCGGCACAAAAATACCCCCGTTAATAGATAACGTTTGATCCCCAAGGGAATATACCGCTCCCGGTTCTTTACTATTGTCCTTCGAATTGGTTTCCTGAGATGAAACATTCATGACAGGTAAAAGGATAAACATTAAGGATGAAATAATTAGTATATTTTTCCTGTTCAAAAAAAACTCCTGAAATTAATTATTTTTCAATACAATAAAGTATTTACCACAGATAATATCATTTTTAAAGAGAAAAATACAAGATAAAACAGAGCTATTTAACAAAGAACCTTTTTTTAAGTAAAGCAAAATAGTCTTTTCCAGAATCATCCTGTCCCTCCGTTTCCTCTGTTTCCTCTGTGCAGTATTGAATGTATTTTTCCGGTATTTCCTTGAGAAACGGCGAAACCCCGGATTCCTCCGGCTTTCCCATTCTTTTCCTGGTTTTACACGAAGTTAAAAACAGCCTGTTCTTCGCCCTTGTGACAGCAACGTAAAGCAGCCTTCTTTCTTCTTCGAGCATTTTTTCATCATCGCTTAATGCCTTAAGATGCGGAATTATTCCGTTTTCGAGGCCTGCTATAAACACGGTATCAAATTCGAGACCCTTGGCAGAGTGGATTGTCATTATATGAACTTTTCCCCTTATGTCGCCCGATTGTTCATCTTTGGAGTTCAGTGTGATCCTGTTAAGATATTCATAGATATTCGGAGACGGGTTATCAGGATCCGTTTCGTATTCTTTTATGGATTCTAAAAAACTCATTATATTTTGATATTTCCATTGTGCGATCTGTTTTTTCTTGTTCCCGGATAAAAGATGTCCCCAGTAATTTATACTGTCCACCATGGAATTTATCGCTTTTGCCATATTTTTACCTTTAAGAATTATTTCCCTGTAGTAATCGACAAGTGTGATAAAATCCGTTAACGAATCATTTATATTTTTTTCGAATACATTTTTTTCTGAAAAACGAAGTGCGGAAATGATGCTGAAAAGCGATGTCCCTTGAATTTCGGCAAGATTTATCAGTTTTTCCACGGTTTTCAGCCCGATTCCTCTGCGCGGCACATTGAGAATCCTTAAAAGGTTAATATTGTCGTCCGGATTTGCCAGTACCTTTAAATATGCGATTATATCCTTGATTTCTCTTCGCTGAAAAAAACTTATTCCGCCCGAAACTTTGTATGGAAGGTTGTCCCTTAGAAAAGCCTCTTCTATGTGGCGTGTCAGATGATTGGTTCTTACAAGTACCGAAAAGTCATGATATTTAAGGCTGTGTCTTATGGAAAGTGTCCTGATCTTATCCGCAATCCACTCTCCTTCCTCCCTTTCGTTATCAGGGAAATACAGCTGAATAAGATTTTCTTTTTTATTTGTGGACCTTAATGTTTTTAATTTTCGCACCGTATTATTCTTTATCAGCTCATTGGCAGCGGAGAGGATAATGGATGTGGATCTGTAATTCTGCTCGAGCTTTATCTCGAGAGTTTCGGGAAAATCTTTCTCGAAACGAATTATGTTGCCGAAATCAGCCCCCCTCCAGGAATAAATGGACTGATCATCATCACCGACTGCACAGATATTTTTTATTTTATTTCCGAGCATCCTGATAAGTTTATATTGAGCTTCCGAAGTATCCTGAAATTCATCGATTAAAATATGCCTGTACTGTTTTTGATATTCTTCGAGTATCTTGCCATGCAGGGTAAATAATTCTACCGGAAGTATAATGAGATCATCAAAATCGACTGCATTGTAGGACTTTAAATGCAGCTGATACATGTTGTAGAGCTCTGTAATGTTTTCATCCGGCAGGCGGGTATCCTCTCTCCCCATTTTTATCCGCGAAAACATGTCCGAAAGGATGTGAGTATCTTTTATATCACCTTTCCTGTCTTCGTTAATGATTTCTTTAATAAGTGAATCTCTGTCGGACTGGTCATAAATACTGAAATTTTGTTTGTAGCCTAAAAGAGAACCGTGTTTTTTTAAAACGGAGACCCCGAATGCGTGAAATGTCGAAACGGTTAATTTTTGAAGTTTCAGGCCCGTTATTGCCCTGATTCTCTGTTTCATTTCCATGGCGGCTTTGTTGGTAAAGGTAACGGCGAGTATTTCACTCTGTTTTACTCCCTTTTCGAGAGCATGGGCTATCCTGTATGTAATGACACGTGTTTTGCCGGAACCCGCCCCCGCAATTACAAGCAGCGGCCTTCCGAGTGTAGTAACAGCTTTTAACTGTTCTTTGTTGAGAAGTCCGGAATATTGAATCTGCATATATTTAACCTGACAGAAAAGAAAAAGCCTTTATTCCGAAATACGAAATAACGGACACAATGGCACCTGAAATAAATACTCCTGCCGTTATGGCGATAATACTTCTTTTAATCTCCATGCCGATAATCCATGCACCGAGGACACCGGTATATGCACCTGTAACAGGTAAAGGTACCGCAACAAAAAGCGCAAGACCTAAATAGCCGTACTTTTCCACCTTCTCGTGTACCTTGCTTCGGGAGCGCTGTACAATCGAATCGAAAAAGTGTTTATACGAATTAATTCCATACATAACCTTGTGAATTGTATTCAAAAAAAGAAAAACAAGCGGAGCAATCAGGGAATTAGCAAGCACACAGATAAAGTAGACCAGAAAAGGATTTGCACCATGGGCGAGTGCATATGGTATTCCTCCTCTTAATTCGGATATGGGGAGTACGGTTAATAGAATCGTCATTGCAAGAACCTGCGGATTCAAAATCTTTTCCTCATTATATATAATAATTAAATTTGACTTTGGGGCATCATAACATATTATTAAAGTTATGCAACTATT
>QILZ01000069.1 GCA_003233545.1 Spirochaetales bacterium | reverse complement strand
CCGTAACTTTCTACGCTGCCGTAGGGAATTTCCATAAGCGCATTCCATACAGACAGTTGAAAATCAGTTCCCGATACCGAAACCCCTGAACTGAAACTCTTTCTCCTGCCGGTAAAATATTCATCGAGCTCTTTTTTAAGTAAATCCGCTTTCCCGTTTTCACCGGCAGGTAATATTTTCGTATTTCGAAACAGCCGGTTCCAACCCCCGGTGCAGTCCTTAAAACCAAGATAAACAACATTTCCTTCTTCCGTTAAAATAAAATCGATAATACCCGCCGGTGATTTATATGTTCCTTTATAATAATTTACATCTTCGTACATAATATTATTCATCTTAAAAACCTCCTGAGTCACAGACTCTGTCCGGCCGGAGCTTAAGTGCCGTCTGCTTAACAGGCTATAAAGCCCTTAATGCTTCCACAGGTTCTATCCGGGCAGCCCTCCTGGACGGAATAAATGAAGCGAATGATGACACGGCGACTGCGTAGAAGAATACAAGCACAGTCGAACGTACGTTCAATTGCGGATGCAGAACCATGGAAATATCGAAATTTATACCCTTCATGTATGCACTTAAATCGAGACCGGTTACAGTAAGAGGCAGTGTAATTCCAACACCGAGTATTACACCGGTAAATGCAGATATGAGGCTGATAAAAAATGATTCGAGAAAAAACAGACTTACAATTTCGGAGCCTGTCATACCCATTGCAGACATAATGCCTATCTCGCGCATTCTTTCATAGATTACCATCATTGTCGTATTGATTATTACCGTAGAACCGAGGATAAAAAAGATAAGTGCCATAATTTGATACGTTACATCCGCCATCCTGATAATGGAGTACCATGTACCTATGGAGGTCCAGGGTGCCACCTCGAGAGACTGTCCGCTGCCTGCAAGTAATTTTTTTATCCCGGATACTGTTTCTTTTAACCTTGATACATCTTTTAACAACAGCAGTATTTCCGTTACGGAATTATCCATTTTCAAGAACCTCTGAGCTGTATCGATAGGCATATAGAAAAAACTCTTATTAAAACTTTCCACCTTAAAGCGGACAATACCTGTAATTTTAAATGTCATCTCTGACATCCCCTTATACATATTCCTGGAAAGCATTGTAATTTTATCTCCTGCACCGACACCCATCTCTTTCGCCAGCCCGGAGGAAAGAAGAATTTCACGTTTCCCCGGCGCCGGAAGTCTCCCCTTTATAAGATTCTCTTCGAAATTCTGAAAATCCTTTTCGAGATTAAAATCGAGTCCGATTCCGATTCCCCTGTAATCCTTATCATTTCTGTAAATGCTGGTATAAAAGCGTATTCTCGGAGATACGGCAAGAACATTACTATCCGCCCTGCATTTTTCTATAACAGACCGGTAATTCTTTATCCTGAGATTTAACGGGTTTAAGCTTTCGTACTTTGTGTAATCACTGTTGCGGATTCGAATATTCCCTGTTACATAGTGAAAGATATTGTTTCTCATATCCTGCATCATTCCGCCTTCCAGGGAAAACATGAATACGATAGCAAACGCTGCAATTACTATGGCTGTTCCGGAAAGTATGCTCCGTCTTTTATTCCTCTTTATATTTCTTAAAGCAATTCTGTATAGTTTCACTTTATCCTCTCCTGTTTAATACTTATTGATACTTAAGACAATCCGTAATTTCCATCTTCAAGGCACGGCCTGCAGGAACAAGAGCTGCAAGCATCGAGACAATTACACCGAAAAAGAAAGCGTAAACCATTGCTTTAAAATCCCATGCTGCCTTAAAAACACCGGATATCCTGTATCCTATATCCATCTCACCAAGATACGAAGAATAATCAAGACCATACTTTACCATAAAGAATGTAAGCAGTGCTCCCAATGCAATACCGGCAGACGAACCGATAAATCCTATACCGCCTGCTTCGAGGAGGAAGGCAATCCGTACCGAAGAATCTTTCATCCCCATGGCACGCATCATTCCGATTTCACGGACTCTTTCGTACACAGCCATAAGCATCGTATTCGATATACCGACCATTGCTATAATAAATATGAGAAAGAGAAAAACACTTGTTCCTCCCCTTTTTCCTTCGGAGACCGAAACGAAATCTTTTGCAAGTTCTCTCCAACTTTCCACCACCAGCCCGGGAAATGATTTCTCAATTTTACCGGTTAAAAGAATGAGTTTCTTATCAGGAGATGCCCATTCCGGCATACCCAATGCCACTTCGGTTACCCGCCCGCCCATCTCCAACGCCTTATCCGCGAGAGAAAGAGGAATAAAAGCGGTACCCTTGTTTATCACAGGATTCGGTGAATTAATAATTCCTTTTACCTCGAGGTCGACAGCCTGGTAAACTCCCAATCTTGTCCTGGCCCTGATTGTTACAATATCTTTCAACTTTATATTTAAGTCTCTTGCAAGCCATACACCTATAAGAACTCCGTATTCACCGGGCTTTAAATATTTACCTTTCACGAGTGCCTCTTTTAACTTAAACACATTTTCATCTGTTTTAGTGTCTATTCCGTACACTTTTACCGGCAGCGAACCGGTTTCGTCGAACATCCCGGCAGTAAAGGCTATACGTTTTGTCCATGAAAAGCCGGAACTTTTTATTGTATTCACCAGTGCAGGTGAAGGTTTAAAGCTGTCCTTTAAAGGGAGGTAATCGATATTCTTCCAGTAATCCCTGTCCATAATTTTTGCTGTCCCGGTTTCGTACCAGATGAGGTTCCTCTCCGAATCCTTTTCCATACCGAGCAAAAAACCATCCATCAGGATGTACAGGGATATACCTAAGGCAATTACAATAACGGTAATTATAGTTCTGCGCTTATACCTGGAAAGATTCTTCCATGCGAGGGAAACCAAAAATCTCATTTTCAGTTCCCTCCTTTCTTTTTTTCATCCACAATTCTGCCGTCGTGAAGCATAACAAGTCTGCGTGCAAAATCCATGACCATCGGATCATGAGTGGAAAATACAAAGATCGTCTTATATTTTCCGTTAAGATTTTCCATAAGTTTCAGAATGTCTTTCCCGGTTGCGGAATCGAGATTTGCCGTCGGCTCATCGGCCAGAACAAGGGCAGGCTCCTTGATCAGGGCACGGGCTATGGCAACCCTCTGCTGCTGCCCGCCGGATAGTTCTGCGGGAAATCTCTTTTCCATTCCGCCGAGCCCGACTTCGTAAAGAATCGCGAGTGTCCGCTCCTTAAGCTCTTTATCTCCGATCCCCAGCAATGACAGGGGAAAAGAGACATTTTCGAAGGCGGTAAGAACAGGGATAAGATTAAAGGACTGAAAAACAAAACCTATGCAGCAGAGCAAGCTGTTTTTTACTTTTAGCGGAAACAGGCTCATTATCGATGTATATCTCTCCGGAACTGCACTTATCGAGACACCCTATGAGATTAAGGAGCGTCGTTTTCCCAGATCCCGAAGGCCCTGCTATGGAGAGAAATTCCCCTGCATCTATTCCCATAGTAATGCCCCGGAGTGCATTAACAACCGTTTTACCTGCCGAATAATCTTTCGTTATATCGGAAACTTTTACCATACACT
>QILZ01000399.1 GCA_003233545.1 Spirochaetales bacterium | reverse complement strand
AGGCCGTGGGAGAAAAAGGGAACGGAGAAAAACTTATTTCCCTGATGAACAGCCGGCTGAATACGATTCATGAAAAAATTGCTTCTATTCCGGATAGTCGTAAACTTACGGTAATGGACTACGGAACATGGGGTTCTTCCTTCGGCAGAGGATCGTCGTGGGATACAATAGTAAAACTGGCCGGTTTAATAAATGCAGCTGCAGATCTTAAATCCGACAAGTGGGGTACTGTTCCGATATCGAAGGAAAAATTAATCGACTTAAACCCCGATATACTGATTCTTCCCGGCTGGGTCTGGGGAAATCCTGCAGGCTCGGACAAATTTTATAAGAAAATAACATCAGATCCGGCTCTTAACGGATTAAGTGCAATTAAAAATAACCGGATTTATAGAATACCCGAATCTCATAAGAGCTCGACATCCCAGTATATTGTGTATGCCGTTGAGGATCTTGCAAAGCTTGCGTACCCTGAGAGATTCAAATAAGCTTTGAATGTTCGTATTTTCAGAAGAACGATAGCAGGTCTTTTCCTGATTCTGATTGTTGTTTTTATCTTTGCCCTGGGGATAGGCTCGGTACGGGTCTCTCCCCGGGTTATTGTTAAAATATTGTTTCATTCTTTGGGAATCGATGCCGGTACTCTTCCGGAAATGAAATTTATCTCTATTATTTTATTTGTACGCCTTCCGAGGGTTATAGCGGCATTGTTGGTGGGTGCGTCCCTTGCTGCCGCAGGAGCAGCAACTCAAGGCTTGTTCAGAAATCCCATGGCAAGTCCCGATATACTCGGGATATCGGCAGGCGGCGGGCTCGGTGCTGTAATTGCGATACATACGGGCCTGATATTCATAAATATTAATTTTTTTCCTCTTGCAACAATAGCCGGTTCTCTCGCAGCTTCTTTCAGTATATACGCAATCGCAAGTCACAGGGGTATAACGTCCCTGCTTTTTGTTGTAATTGCAGGTATGGCTATTTCATCGTTTCTTAACGGACTTATCTCTGCTGTTCTTCTGTTCTCGAAGGAGTATGAGATAAGTCAGTTTATTTTCTGGACCATGGGCGGGCTGGATGGAATACGCTGGGAACAGATAGTACTGCTGCTGCCTTTTTTGCTGCCTGCCCTTGCAGGATTATTCTTTTTTTCCAGGGAATTGAATATATTGATGCTCGGAGAAGAAAATGCACGCTCTACAGGTATGAATGTCGAACAGGTTAAAAAGCTGGTTTTAGCTCTTTCAGGAATCGTTACCGGTTTGTCTGTAGCCTTAAGCGGCGTAATCGGGTTTGTCGGATTACTTATCCCGCATTTTTTCAGGCTTTTATTCGGCAGCGACTACAGGATGTTGATGCCTGTTTCCGCTTTAGGAGGAGCTGTTTTTCTGGTTCTCTGCGATCTGCTCGGCAGAAGTATTATGCCGCCCTTTGAGATTCGTGTCGGAATAATTACGTCGATATTAGGGGCGCCTTATCTGATTTTTCTGATCCTTAAGTATCAGAGGCACGATGTGAAAAATTTAACAATATCATGAGTGGTAAATTCCCGGGTATACATCTGTCCGTAAAAAATCTCAGTTACTCGATTGGTAAAAAATCGATTATCAAATCGCTTTCCCTCGAAGAAAATTCGGGTGAGCTTATAGGGCTTATCGGACCGAATGGTTCGGGGAAGACAACGCTGATAAAATTACTTTCCGGTATAATAAAAGCTTCATCGGGTTCGGTATATTACAATGGGAAAAACCTGGAATCATTAAAAGACAGGGAACGGGCACGATTAATCGGTTACATGCCGCAGGAGAATAATTTTATTTTTCACCTCAAGGTTCTGGAAGTTGTATTATTCGGGAGATATCCGTATAAAACCCGTATGGAAAGATTTAACAGGGAGGATACTGCTACAGCAAAGAGGATGCTTTCCTATGTCGGGCTTTCCGGATATGAGGACAGGTACTTTGATACGCTTTCCGGCGGGGAAAAACAGCTTGTTGTTTTTGCAAAGGTGCTTGCCCAGGAAGCAAAATGTTTTTTCTTAGACGAGCCGGCTTCGAATCTCGATATAAGTCATCAGGAGAAATTGTTTTCCATGGCCTCGGAACTTTCAAGGGAGAACAGGATAGTTATTACTGCAATACATAATTTAAATATAGCTTCTCAGTACTGTGACAGGCTTGTTCTTATAGAAAACGGAAGTGTTGTTAAAGAGGGGAATGCAGCGGATGTACTGACAACCGAAATTATAAACGGAGTATATAAGGTAAATACATCTGTAAGCATTAATACATCGACAGGAGCCCGTGTAATCAGTGTTGTAAGGTTTCCTACAGAGAAAAAACGATTTACCCTTCATCTCATAGGGGGAGCAGGCAGTGCTGTAAATCTTACCCGTGAGCTTTTAAGGATAGGAGTGGAAATCAGCGGCGGAATTGCCCACCGGTATGATTCGGATTTACTGCTGTGGGATGCTGCCGGGGTGGTATCGTACAGTATTCCTCCGTTCTCCAGGATTAAGGACTCCGATATCGAATCGGCGGAAGAGCTTGTAAAAAAAGCCGACATAACTGTTCTGTGTTCATTTCCGCTCGGAATGGGTAACTATAAGAACCTCAGCCTGGCAGCGGAAGCTGATAAATTAATTATTGTGGAAAATACGGAAAAGGAACTGCAGCGGGAGTTTTTTTGTCCGGAAGCGGAAAAGATATATAAAGATATATTACAGCATGCGGTTCTTATGAAACCGGACGAACTGATCGATTCCGTTCGGGAGGGAACTGTCTGATACATGCCGTTTTACTTTTAAGTGCTTATTTAATGGAACCGGATTCACCTCTTTCCAGTGCTATTTTCCCTGTTCTGATCGATTCCAGGATTTCGTAGCTCCTGAACAGATTAAATGCATTGTCGATATGTATCGAATTTCCGGTAACTTCGAGAATCCACATATTATCCGTGGAGTCGACTATTCTTGCCTGAACGGCTGTTATTATCTGTAGAATTTCTCCTCTCTGTTCTTCGTTAACCCTGACCTTGATAAGGGCGTGTTCCCTTTCCACTGCAAGATTGCGCTTTATATCCCTGACTTTTAAGACATGAATGAGTTTCTGAAGCTGTTTCCGCACCTGTTCGAGAACAGTATCGTCTCCCTTTACAACAATGGTAAATCTGCTCTTATCCGGAATTTCAGTATGACCGACCGTAAGGGATTCTATATTAAAACCTCTTCTGGAAAACAGGCCGGATATCCGTGTCATGACTCCGGGGATATCGTCGCATAGTATCGATATTGTGTGCTTCATTTTTATCTCCTATTCAATATATTCTAAAAGTGATTTACCGGTTACCATCGGATTCGGATATGCATTGGATTTTTCTTCTAAAATAAAATCTATCACTGTCGGCTTTCCATTGTTCAGACCTTCTGATATCGCAGGTGCAATTTCCTCTTCCCTGGTCACCCTGATGCCGCAGGCTCCCAGGCTTTCGGCAAGTCTGGCATAATCGACAGTTTTATCCAGGTCGCATGCCTGGTACCTTTTTCCGTATAATACATCCTGAAGTTGATGAATCATGCCAAGACAGTAGTCGTTCATTATGAGCACCAGAATGGGAATATTATACTGCACCGCGGTTGCAAGCTGCTGGCAGGTCATCAGAAAAGAACCGTCCCCTGCAATATCGACAACCTGCCTGTTTTTAACGGCTATTT
>QILZ01000028.1 GCA_003233545.1 Spirochaetales bacterium | reverse complement strand
TAAGTGCATTGGTAAATAGTTTACCGAGACTTCGAATAAACAATTGGGCAAGATAATCCCTGCCTGTAACAAGATCGATGGCCTTTATCGTTTGGAAAGAACGCATAACGCCGACAAGCATAAATTTCTGAAATCCGTTAATCGAGATAAATACAAGCATTGCGATAAGATTAAGAAACTGCCCCATAAGCGGTATTTGAATCTGAGCCAGGGGATCATATACTTGTGAAGCCCCGAATCCCATCTGAAGTGAAAAAAACTGGCCGGCCACCAGAAAAGCGGTATAAATCAGAGTCAGGAAAAATCCTATGATTATTCCGATAAGAACTTCCCCTATAACCAGCATAAAATACTGTACGGCATTATCCGGAATCTGATATCCCATCCGGGCAACCCATGGATAAACTACAAGTGCGGTAAAAAATGAAAGCCCTACCTTTGCAAGCTGAGGAAGCAGCGACGACGAAAGCAGAGGTGCAACCTCGATCATTGCAAGAATACGAAACAGAATAATCAGAAACAGCTGAAAGTTTTTAATTGTTAAATCAAACATCTACTTTTACCCATATGTAAAATAAAAACAATCCTCCTGCTAACCGGTCATATTAGGTATTTGTTCGAACAGTCTCTTTGTAAACTGAACCATCGAAGTAATAATCCATGGACCGAACAGAAATACCGCTCCGAGAATCGCTACTATTTTCGGGACAAAGGTGAGTGTCTGTTCCTGAATCGAAGTCGTTGCCTGCAGAACAGATATTATAAGACCCACAAGCATTCCGATAAGCAGTATCGGCGATGAAATCATCAGGGTCTGCAGTACACCCCCGCGCATTATATTAACGGCAAATCCAATACTCATAATCCCCTCCTATATAAATAATTATCGGAAACTTTTAACAAGTTCCAGAGTTATAAGTCCCCATCCGTCCACAAGGACAAACAAAATCAATTTAAACGGCATCGATATCATAACAGGCGGCAGCATTATCATCCCCATGGACATTAAAGTCGAAGCGACAACCATATCTATTATGATAAAAGGAATAAAGAGAAGTATTCCTATTTTAAAAGCAACTGTCATCTCATGAAGAACAAAAGCCGGTATTAAAACGTAGGTCGGAACATCCGCCAGGGTTTTCGGTTTTGGCAGGTCTCTCATCTTCATGAATAATCTTATATTTGCCGGATCATCACTCATCTGCCTGTACATAAAAATCCTTATCGGCCCTTCCGCTTTACGATACATCTCCTGGAAGCCTATCTTACCGTCTGCAAAGGGTTTAATAGAATCCGTATATATTTTATCAAAAGTCGGCCACATGATAAAAAGTGTCAGAAAAAGCGCTATACCCATAAGTATCTGATTAGGCGGAACCTGTTGAAGAGACAATGCCCGTTTAACAAAATCGAATACAAGGGCTATCCTTATAAATGAAGTCATAAGTATAAGAAGAGACGGTGCAAGGGTTAATACGGAGAGCAGAAGAAGAAGCTGGAGTGATAATACAACTTCCCCGTTATTCTTTGCAGGCCGGACATTAAAATTAAAATATGGAATATTCAGCTGTGTATTATTAACCCGCGGTGCTTTTCCCGTTTCCTGCGCATATAGAAACAGAGGCGCCGAAAAAAAATATATGAGTAATATAAATAAAAGAGTTTTTTTAAAAATCATGTCCCCTCCCGAGTTCGCTTTTAAAATCAACAGATTATTTCAATTTATGCAACCTTTCACGCTGTTTTTTAAGAAAGCGAGCGGAATCGATCAGAGAATTTGCATCCGTTCTTTTTCGAAAAATATCAGACAGCGTATTCTGAAAGCTCTTTCCGGCTCCTTTAGTTTTCTGTGACATATCCAGTTTTAAAGAATCGAGGCTTTCTTTCTCTGTTATTTGTGATACCAGATTTATGCTGTTATCAGCCGATCCTATCAGAAATATACTCTCACCCACCTTTACAAGGTGTAATGCTTTACCACCTGATAAACCTTTCGAGCCGATAATTTCTATGAACTCATTATCTGCGAATCTCTTCTTTGCACCTTTTTTCAATAGAAAAAACAGCAGGTATATGACTGCTACGACGCCGCCCAATACGAGAACCATTTTTACAAAATCCCATGTAGATACTAAAGGAACTCTCTTTTGCTGATTAAGAGCCGCTGCATTATTAGTATCCGAAATTATGATCTTTGTTTCCGGATTTTGAGCAACTTCAGCTTTTACCTTTCCTGATTCCTTTCCTGCGCCCTGTGAACTCTGAGCATATAGAAACGGAGGAAGAAAAGCAAAGTATACTGCCGAAAGAAATAAGATAAGTCGAAATAAATATTTCAGATGTCCCCTCCCGTTTGTTAATAATTATGACAAATCACTCATTCGCTCCATAGGTGATACGATTTCCGTTACCCGTACACCGAAATTTTCATCGATTACGACGACCTCGCCTTTTGCTATTAATTTATGATTAACAAGAATATCAACCGGCTCTCCTGCAAGTTTATCCAGCTCTATGATAGTACCTTCACCTATCCCGAGAATATCCTTTATGAGCTTTTTTGTTCTTCCAAGTTCGACCGTCATCTCCATATATACATCCATGAGAAGCCCGATATTCCCCTGTTCCGCACTGCTCATGGTCTGTTGAAGATTTGCAAATTGAACCGGCTGTACATTAGGCGGATTAACGGCAGGCCCTAACCCGGGACTCCCGACGGATTGGCCGAATGTCTGCTGCATTCCCTCGCCCTGCTCACCGAAAATGTTTCCCGGAAATGCCGGAGGTGCCCCGGTTTCGGGCCCGGCAGCCGCTTCTCCTGCCGAAGGCGCCTCCGGAACAGCACCACCCGCCAGAGAAACCAATTCTTTAACCGCAGAAAGCGAGAAAACTTCGTAGAGCTTAGACGGCTCCTCCCCCTCTATGGAAAGAGGATAAACAATACTTACCACATTATCACCCTGGGGCAGTCTTACATTTGCTTTCCCCTGCTTCTTTAAATCAGGAGGACTCGTTTTTAAGAGCCTTCCTATCTGATTTCCTATGGCAGTTGTTGCCGAACCCGTAACCTGGGAAATTGCTTCCGAAACAGCGGATAACGCCGCTTCGTCCAATTCATTACCCGTCTGCCCCATCATAAGACCGGCTATAGTATTTGCCGATTCAACGGTTAAAAAATATGAATGCTCTCCGACTACACCCTCTGTAAAATCGATCTTTACATCGATAATCTCATCAGGTAATTGCTCTATAATCTCCGCTCTTGTGCTTAAAGTTATTTCCGGTGCACCGATAGTTACCGTTTTACCCGTTAAGATAGATAAATTCGAACTCTGTGATTCGATAATATCCTTTAGTAATTTCTGAAATACAGTTTTTTCCTGCTCGCTTAACGGCGACGGGACAGCTTCCGCTGTTTCCATCTCGATATTATCCGTACCCTGTAATAAAGCATCTATTTCATCCTGTGACAATGATCCGTCACTCATTCTTCTTCCTCCCCTTCCGCCGCAAGTTCCTCAAATTCTTCTTCATCCAGGCCTTCCATTTTTTTGATTACCTGCACGGCTAATTTATTTCCTACGACCCCTGGTCTGCACAAAAATTTTTGTCTGTCGCCGATTCTCAAAGACAGGGGATCATTTACCCTGACACTATCCAACCGGATAATATCTCCCTGCCTGAGAGATAAAACATCACGAACAGTCAGATTAATCTTTCCTATCTCTGCAATGAGAGTTACCTCTATCGTAGAAAGACGTTCGCGAAGTATGTTTAAATTCTCAGTTGTTGTACCCCTCCGCACGGAAGAATACCAGTACTGTGCCGAGAGCTTGGAAATTATAGGCTCTATTGTAAGATAAGGAATACAGAAATTCATCATCCCCTCGACTTCACCGACCTTTGTCTCCAATGTAACAAGAACAACCATCTCCGTAGGCGGTACGATCTGTGCAAACTGGGGATTTGTTTCTATCTGCCCTAGTCTCGGCCGAAGATCTATTACCGTACTCCAGGCCTCCCTTAAATTTCCAAGTACACGAACTATAATCCCTTCCATAACCGACTGCTCTATGTCGGTTAAGTCTCTTGTAAATTTCGCTCCCTCACCCTGCCCTCCGAACAACCTGTCTATTATGGAAAAGGTTACGGAAGGATCGATTTCCAATATTGCCGACCCTTTAAGAGGATCCATGTTAATAACGGCCAATGTGGTCGGATTCGGGATGGAACGTATAAATTCTTCATAGGTAAGCTGATCCACGGAAGCAACATGCACATGAACAAGGCTTCTTAACTGTGCGGAAAGTGAAGTAGTTGTAAGCCTTGCAAATGTTTCATGCATTATAGATACGGTTCTGATCTGGTCTTTTGAAAATTTATCAGGACGTTTAAAATCGTATATTTTTATTTTACGCTGATCCGTTGCCTGATGTATCTCTTCCGTATCCACTTCGCCTGAAGAAATAGCAGTTAGAAGCTGATCTATCTCATCCTGCGAAAGAACCTCTGTCATCTATATCCTCCCTACCTTGTAACGACAAATTCACGAAAAACAACCGAATCTATCTTTCCGCTCTGCATTATCAGGTTTATCCGTTGTTTTAAATCTTCTTCCAGTTGTGCATAATGAACAGGAGTCAGCTCATCCGCCTTTTTCTGGCTTATATACAGAAATATTATGTTTTGTATCTGCCTCGAACGTGCAATAAGTTCCGTGTTAATATCCTTGTTTCCCATTGCGTATCCTATACTCACTTTCAGTGAGAAAATGGATGGAACCTGATCAGATGTAACACCTCTTATGGACTCGATATTATCATAATATTCCTGAGGCGGAGCCTTCGCCTTGTACTCCGGTGAAATAGTCGCAACATTCTGTGCCTGCCTGCCTTTGTTAATCATATTAAAGGTGACAACGGTAGTTGTTACAACCAGTATAATTATACCTATACCAATCGCGGCCCATTTAAGTATCGATATCAGGGCACCGGAGAGGAAACTTCCCTTTTTTTGACCGGTTTCAGCTTCCTCGGTACCGGCTCCTACGTCTTCAAGATTCAAACTCTCTTCGTCGGACATTCCTCATCTCCCGGTTACGTTATTTTCACATTGATAAATCTATCAAAAAATAAATAAATATTCAAACCCCTTTACATTATAAATGGCCCTTAGTTAAAACGACAATATCTACCCGCCTGTTATAGGCCCTTCCCTCCGGTGTATCATTACTTGCAAGGGGAACCGTATCCGCAAAACCCGCTACCTGGAATTGATTCTCGTTAACACCGAAGTCGACGAGATAGTGCAGCACATTCGTAGCACGTGCGGTGGATAATTCCCAGTTGGTCGGCCATTTTCCCTTCGGATTTGTCGGCAATGAATCCGTGTGCCCCTCTATACGAAATATATAGTTTTTAAGCTCGGAAGAAGACAATAAATTAGAAACCCGCTGAAGTACACTTCTCGCTTCTTCGATGTTGATTTCCGCACTGGCAGGTTTAAAAAAAGCATCGGCTGCAAGTGATATTATAAGGCCTCTCTCATCCTCCTTGATACGGACCTTTTTTGTCCGCAGTTCCGGCTGAAACAGTGAAATAGCCATTTTTCTCGCCATATCCAGAGCTCTCCCACGCTGCCTCGAGGGTAATGACATTATAGTATTACCGAGTTCCGCCAGTTTCCCTACTTCCAGTGTATTTCCCCCCGTCAGAGATCCCAGCCCCTGAAAAGCGGCAAGTATCATCCTGAGTTCACTGCCGTCTATCGTCGCAGTTGTAAACATCATTATAAAAAACGTTAAAAGAA
>QILZ01000046.1 GCA_003233545.1 Spirochaetales bacterium | reverse complement strand
GAAAAACAGTTTGTTACAGTAATAAACACTTGGTGGTGGCTCCGGCATTAGCTAGAACCATGCATCTTTAACGGTACAGGCCGCAGGTTCTGGCTTAAGCTATCCAGAGTCTGCGGCTTGTTCTGTAAGAACAGGCCGCAAAATCCTATTAACAGGTTTTGCGGTTTTTTTTATGCCTGCAGTTTTATGCTGCGGCTGGAACCGTATATAAATAATTTTGTTAAAACGAAAGGGAGAAAGAAATGGAAACCATTACAAAAGAAACAGGAAAGCATACAGGAAAATCATTCGTTCTTAGAATAATACCCGGCGAAAGGTTTACTCCTTTCTCGCTGGCAAGGAAATTGGGCGCCTGCGCTCTGCTGGAGTCGGCCTCTTTCAGAGGAGGAAGAGAGCGGTTCTCCATTCTCCTTGCGGACAAAGCCTTTTCCGTATTTCAGAGAAACGATGAGACCTACATGGAGAAGGAAGGAAAATTGTTCAAGCTTAAGAAAACAGGAAAGGACATCCTCGATGTGGTTTCCTACTTTGCAGAACAGCATTCTGCGGACTGTTGCTGCGGTACTGGAACACTGGGGGCCGATTTCCCTGTACCCGCAGGCGGAATAGGGTACCTTTCGTACGAATATGCATCCCGGTTCGATACGATTCGACTTCGGGAAAAAGAGGATTCAACGGCAATTCCGGATGCTTATTTTATATTCGGGCATGTCTTCCTCATCTTCGATCACTACAACGATACGATAGCGCTTGTCGGATTAAACTACAGGGAGCATGCTGTCGATCTGGAAAAAAGAATTGCCGGGATCGAAAGCAGAATCAATGATCTGGATTTTAATTTTATGACGCAGGAGATTAAAAAGTACGGAGCTGAGGATATTTCTTCTCCGGATGCACGGGAGGAATTTATCAAAGGAGTTTTGATGATCAAGGACAATATAGTAAAGGGAAATCTGCTCCAGGCTGTTCTTTCGAGAAGGGTAAAATTTAAAACCGATATCCCGGCTCTCGATGCTTACAGGAATCTCAGAACGTCTAACCCGTCACCATATATGTTTTACCTGGATTTTGATTCCTTCCGGATTTTCGGTTCTTCACCGGAAGTTCATGTAAAGATGAAAGGAAACAGGGTTATAATGCGTCCGATAGCGGGAACTAAAAGAAGGGGCAGGGATTTCAGCGAGGACATTGCCCTCGAAAAAGAGCTTCTTTCCGATGAAAAAGAAGCGGCCGAACACCTTATGCTTGTCGATCTTGCGAGGAACGACCTCGGAAGGGTCTGCAGGCCGGGAAGTGTCGTTGTAACCGAGAGCAGAATTGTGGAACGTTATTCCCATGTTATGCACATAGTTTCTCAGGTAGAGGGAATAATCGAGGAGGGCAAAAGAGGAATCGATGCAGTACGGGCAACCTTCCCCGCGGGCACCGTATCCGGTGCACCCAAAATAAAAGCTATCGAAACGGTAGATTCATTGGAACGGGAAAAGAGAGGCTTTTATGCCGGAATTATCGGTTACGTGGAATCAAACGGCGATCTCGATACCTGCATAACGATAAGAAGTGCACTGAAGATCGATGATACGCTTATACTGCAGGCAGGAGCGGGGATAGTCTATGATTCTGTCCCGGAAAGGGAATACGAGGAAACACAGGCTAAATTGAATGCGCTTTTGTATGCAATCGGAACGGAGGTGTAAGTTATGTACCTTATAATAGATAATTATGATTCCTTTACCTATAATATTTACCAGTACCTTTCTGAACTTACGGAAAAGGAAATAAGGGTGGTCAGGAATGACAGGATTACAATACAGGAGATCGAACTAATAAAACCGGAAGGTATTATAATATCTCCCGGACCTGGAATTCCCGAAGAAGCAGGTATTTCCGTCGATGTTATCAGGCATTTTGCCGGAAAAATACCGATCCTTGGAATATGTCTCGGGCATCAGGCGATAGGGTATGCTTTCGGAGGAAAAATAAGGAATGCAAAATACATCGTTCACGGCAAAACCGAAGTTATCGAAACCGACGGAAAGGGGCTGCTTCGGAATCTGCCCGGGAAAACAATTTTTACACGCTATCATTCCCTTGTTGTCGACAGAGATACTCTTCCGGCTGAACTCGAGGTTTCGGCCGTATCACAGGACGGAGAAATAATGGGCTTAAGGCACCGGAGATGGGCTATAGAGGGAGTTCAATTTCACCCGGAATCCATTGCATCACAGGGCGGCAGGAAAATACTTAAGAATTTCTTAAACTACAGGAGAGAGCCTGTAAGAGTAAAAAGTCTCCTGGTTAAAATGATGCGGAGAGAGGATCTCTCTTTCGACGATGCAAAGGGTTTCATGGAAGAGCTGACAGAAGGAGAATTAAACAATTCGCAGATAGCGGCTTTTCTTGCAGCCCTTAATGTAAAAGGAGTAACGGCAGAGGAAATCGCAGGATTCGCTTCGGTTCTCCGGGAAAAGAAAAAGGGAATATCCTGCTCCTTCCCTGTTATGGATACATGCGGTACCGGCGGTGATGGTTTCGGTACCTTTAACATATCCTCCCTCGCAGCGCTGGTTGCAGCTGCCTGCGGTGTAAAGGTTGCCAAGCACGGCAACAGGGGAGTAAGCTCTCCCACAGGCAGTGCCGATTTTTTCCAGGCCCTGGGAATAAGGATTGATCTGCCTCCCGATAAAGCTGCGGCGCTTTTAAATGAAACAGGCTTTACCTTTCTTTTTGCCCCGATTTATCACAGCGCTATGAAGCACGCCGCACCTGTAAGGAAGGAACTGGGAATAAAGACCGCTATGAATTTGGTCGGACCGCTTTCCAACCCGGCGGATGCGGATTATCAGCTTATCGGTGTTTACTCGGAGGACCTTACCGAAACACTTGCCAGGGCTTCCAAACTGCTCGGTGTAAAGCGCGTGATGGTAGTACATGGCATGGAGGGGCTGGATGAGATATCGGTCTGCGGGCCGACACGAATCGTTATGATCGATGAAAACGACCGGCTGACGGATGAAATCTTCGATCCGAAAAGTGCGGGCATACCGGTTTACAGTATCGAGGACTTAAAGGGAGGAAGTGCAGCGGAGAATGCATCGATAGCGAGAACTGTTCTTTCCGGCGAACCCGGCGGTAATACTACGCCATTGGAGGATGACAATCGCAATGTGTCGTACAAATCGAGTGCCCGGAAGATATCCGCAGTAAAGGATGCGGTTCTTTTAAATGCCGGGGCTGCACTTTTTGTTTACGGAGCCGCGGCAAGTATAGCAGAAGGATATGTTGCTGCAAAAGAAGCACTCGAGTCGGGACGGGTAACAGAAAAGATCGACGAAATAATACAGGCGGGCCGGAAAGAATGAGCATACTCGAGAAAATCGTGGAAAAAAGAAGAGAATTTATCAAAAGTACGGGCTTCGGGGAAGGTGTTTCCATACCTGCAGCAAGAGAGGTGCCCCTCGTGCCTTTCGGGAAAACACCTTCGA
>QILZ01000047.1 GCA_003233545.1 Spirochaetales bacterium | reverse complement strand
TTGCCGCATCGTGCCATCCTTCTGCAACAGCCAGCAATTCTTTTTCGTCCAGTTGATGCAGGAACCTCTTCTCCGCCGCTTTAACGGTTAGCATCATATGGTACGGACGTTTCATAAAAAAAGGAACAGACAGTACTGCATCACCATAGTCTTTAACAATAAGATTTTCAGGGTTTTCCCGGAGCATAAAGGAGCAGAAAGATTCGCCGTGTTTACTCTCGAAATTAAGATCATCCGCAAAAATTCCCGGTATTATACTGCTGTAAAGAATCTGCTGATGTCCGTGAGAAAGCGAACCTCCTACCAGTCTCCCGTAGTTTTTAATAATAATGACAAACCTGTCATTAATACTCCGGTCTGCATTGTTTATACCATTCCCGCTTTTACCCGGGTCAGGTTCCCTTCTGCTTTCCGAAGTGTTATTCTGAGTTTCTTTACCAAGGAGTAAACCTTCCAGGGCAGCAAGACGCTTCATTACAACAAAACAATCATCCTTACTCATATTGTGCCAGTCATTCCCATGTACGGAAGATGTCCATTGCAGAAAATGAAGACCGTAAGCCGAATCTTTCCCGTTGTCAGCGTTAATATGCGGATACAGAGCCGGGAACAGATTCTTGTTGATAAAAGTAAACCCTCTGCTGAGCTCTGCAACATCGATAACTCACATTCTGCCTGTACCGCAGATCCGTTTTCTTTAATACTGTTAATGTTATCATGAGGACGTTTCATCCGGGAAGCATTATAAAGCACTTTATCACCGTTTCGCGGATCTTCCCGCCAGTACCCCTCGGGAATATGCCGGGAAATCTGCTTTTCTTCTCTAAAAAACTTCTCCAGATCAGCCAATGACAGATTTTCCATAGAACTGCTCTGCAGTATTTTTTTTAAAGTATTATAGCTTAACTCCATATTTAACCTTTTCCATTAGTTTTTTATTCCGGTAACATCGAGAAACCTTTTAACCATACTTTTCCAGGTAAAGTACGGGATAGTTATGCTGTACGCACAGCTTCCCATTTTCTCTCTTAAAGAATAATCGCTTAACAAAAGATCGAGCGCAGAAGCGAAACCTTTTACATCACCAACCGGAACCGAAACGGCACCTTCTCCGATAATCATTTTTTCTGTTTCCGAATTACCGTAATATTTTTCTTTTCTTTTGTTTCCCAGCAGGAATTCAGTAACAAAGGGAACCCTGTCACTGGCAATAACAGGCTTCTTTGCCGCAGCAGCTTCCTGTGCGGACATACCGAACCCTTCCTGCACTGCAGGGGTACAATACACATCTGTTATTATATACAGATCAGGCAAAAGATTCCAGATGGAACCTACAGGTATAATATAATCCGACACACCGCTCTCCCGTATAATTGCCGTAAGTTTGTCTGCGATCTCCTTCCTGTTCCTGTCTATCGAAACAACAAGGATACTGTCTTCTATTTTCTTATGTACTTCAGCGAAGGCTTTAATTAAAGTATCTTTACCTTTTGTGATATCCGTGCGGCTTATTTCAGTGACTATTTTCATCTTCATAAGCTCCTGCTTCGGTTTTCCGGATTTCTCACTGAGATAATTCCACACCTCACTTTCCGAATCAACCTCATGCAGGAAATATCTCTTAGTATCTATGCACGGCGGCAGAAAGATATAAGGCCCGCTGTAACCGTAATCCTCTACAAGAGAATTCTGAATCAGCGACGAAGTTGCAGCAACCCCGTCGAGTTCATCGATAAACCCCTTTTCCGCTTGGATCCTTTCATTTATTCGCAGCTTTTCCCATTCGCCGGGGTTCATATTTCTTTTCTTTATCACACCCAGGGAATGAGGAACCCATATATGTTTAACCTGTTCTTTTCTTTTTTCATTGTACAGAACACCGATTAAAGCAGCATCCCAGTAATGTGAAATAATCAGGTCGATTTCTATACCTTCCTTATTAATCCATTTTTCCAGGGAATCTGCCAGCCGGGGAACCTGCTCTCTCATATCTTCTTTGCGTATAAACTCTTTTTTATTATCTTCGAGGTAATAAATGCGTGTATGTTTATCACGGTAAGAAAAACCTTTCTGTATAATTCCCGTTACAGGATGTTTGTAACCTCCCCGGTTTATAATAGTGACCTTAAAACCGAAATCTGCAATTGCTTCACTGAATTGATTTACAAAAACATTCTGTCCACCCGTATCCTGCAGACCGGGAATAACATCCCATTGATGAATCCCATGATTTGTTATCATAAGAATATGAGGCCTTTTCGACTGAATAAATTCATTATGAAATTTGCTTTCCCCCATTTTAGTTCCTCTTTCCCGGTTATACGAGCTATACCGGCCGATATAAAAATCCGAAAGGGAACAGGATAGGCCATGTTCCCGGCCGGATACAATACCTGCTTTAAAAAATATTCCAAAAAGCTTTTCTGCGGCAGGTAAATGGAAACGTTTCCATTTACCTGTTACTTTATAATACCTGTTTTCTTATGTCAATCATTATATATAAAAATTATAAAATATTTAATAAAATATCAGCTTCCCCTTTCTACAAGTCCCGGCTATAGACAACCGTAAACCACTTCTGTCACGTTTACATAGATTAATTCATTATAAGTGAATTAATTGTTATAGGGACAGTTGAAAAATAATTTCAATTTACGCGAAATCTCTTTTAAGCTTGAAACCGATATTTTTTTATTAGACTTTCTTCTTTATCCGGGTGTTCCAATTTATCTTACAAATGCTTTCCTTCCGGCGTAAACCGCAGCATCTCCGAGTTTTTCCTCGATTCTTAACAGTTGATTGTATTTTTCCACGCGTTCTCCCCGGCAGGGCGCTCCGGATTTCAGGTGGCCTGTTTCCATGGCGACCGTGAAATCGGCAATAAAAGAATCGACGGTTTCACCGCTGCGATGAGAAACCATCGCGCCCCATCCGGCCTTTTGGGTCAACCGGACAGCTGCCACCGTTTCGGTAATGCTGCCAATCTGGTTCAGTTTAATCAACACGGCATTGGCCACATTTTCCTCTATCCCGCGTGCGATGCGTTTAATGTTTGTAACAAAAAGATCGTCCCCAACCAATTCGACTTTTCCGCCCAATTTGCTGTTTAAGATCTTCCAGCCTTCCCAATCGTCCTCCGCCAGACCGTCTTCCAGAACCACAATAGGATATTTGTCAATCAGCGTCTCATATTTTTTCACCATCTCTTCGGCGGTTAAATTTCTGTTTTCGGTGCGCAACCGGTATTTACCTTCTTCATAAAAACCACTGGATGCCGGATCAATTGCAATGCCGATATCTTTGCCGGGTTCGTATCCTGCCTGTTTGATGGCCTCCAGAATAAGCTCGAGCGGTTCTTCATTTGAAGATACCCGGGGTGCAAAACCACCTTCATCTCCCACACCGGTGCTGTGTCCCTCCTTTTTTAACACATTTTTCAGGGCGTGGTAAGTTTCGCTTCCCCATTTAAAAGCCTCTCGAAAACTTGCAGCACCGTAGGGCACAATCATAAATTCCTGAAAATCGGCGCTCTGCCAATTTGCATGGACACCTCCGTTCATAATGTTCATCATCGGAACCGGCAAAAGAGTGATATTGGATCCGCCAAGATAATTAAACAGCGGAAGGTTCAATGCCGTGGCGGCGGTGCGTGCAGCAGCCATCGAAACACCCAGAATGGCGTTGGCACCTAATTTGGCTTTGTTGGGTGTGCCGTCGAGCCGGATCATTAATTCATCTAAAAGGGTCTGTTGAAGAGCATCTTTTCCAATTAATTCTTTTGCGATTTTATTGTTAACGTTGCTCACGGCTTTCAAAACACCCTTACCCCCGTATCGCTTCGGATCTCCGTCCCGCAATTCAACGGCTTCATGAATGCCCGTGGATGCTCCCGAAGGTACAGCCGCGCGTGCCGCCGCGCCGCAGTTTAATTCTATTTCTACTTCTACGGTCGGATTCCCTCTGGAATCCAGAATTCCCCTAGCCACAATAGATTTAATTTTTGTGTCCATTTCATACTCTCCTTTTTTGTTTTTTATAAGATTTAAGGCAGCATAATTATTTTAAGCGAATCCGTACCTTTAAGCGAATCCGTACCTCCCGATTTCGATTTGCCTTGAGTTAATATGACTTTATGGTCTTTTTTCGCCAATTTCAAGTCTTTAATTATCGTTAAAATCGCCTCTTCCCAATTGTCTATTTGATGATTCATAAAAATGAATAAACGCCGAATGAAAATGCCGGAAAATGGTGTGTACTTTCGATGCCGGTAAACGACAGAATCCAGCAATCGGGTTTAAAGCGGGAGATGCATCTATATGAAATAACATCTTCAATGGCGCAATTATTGCCATCATTTTAACAGTCTCCTCAGGACATTTCCCAATAGCACTTTCTTCCGACAACATTTACGTGGCAGTTATGACAGGGCGCCCCAGAAGATTGGCTTTCCAAATCAGTTTCTTCTGAACCATCGGGACGTGTTCTATTGGAATTTGCACCCCAAGGTCGCCGAGGTCAACCCGAAGTCCAAAAATCAAGATCCTTTTTTGTAACAGCTTCTAAAAACAGCTTCGCCTGCGGCAAATTCAACCCCTTGTGCGAAAGCAGCGACCCGCCGATTATGACTTTGCAGCGAACATTTCCACCGGAAACGTTTTGAACTCTCAACCGGATAAAGCCGTCATTCAGATAAATAATTCCACCCTTTTGAATGCTCTCCGGCAA
>QILZ01000229.1 GCA_003233545.1 Spirochaetales bacterium | reverse complement strand
GCTGATATTCTTTTGCCGTTACTCGAGGATAAAAAACTTTCACCTGAACAGTTAAGTCCTATCGTTCATTCTTTACTCGCAGACAAATACAGGTACTTTTATAAATCGTATAACATGGAAAAATCGATAAGCGATTTTAATTCGATAGCAGAAGAAATATCCGGATGGGGCAGAATAGATTTAACAATAGTTTACTTTCATCCTGAGCTGGGACTGATCCCCGTTAATCCTAAAAGGATCGAGCACTGGGAAGGGGTTCGTGAACTTAAAAAAAATGAACTGGTCGTAATTTACAGCGGTTATTTCAAGGATACCGATAAGAATAAAATATATTCGGAAGCTATCGAATTAATGATCGAGCTTATTAAAGGTAAAAGGGTTAAAACTCCGCCATCCTTTATTATTAAAACCGCGTCTAAGAAGGTGGAGGTGGTAAGTGTTAAAAGGGATGTTCCGGAAAGACAAGCTTCTTCTGCTAAAGAAAAGATTTCTGCAAAACCGGGCGGAAAAAAACGAATGACCCCCATGTATTCCATTCCGGTCACAAACGAACTTTTTCATAATGGGAATGTGGAAGCATGGAAGAAGGTAATACAGAGTTACCGTACGAAGCATCCGGACCTCGACGTCTATATATTTTATGAGGGCGAGAGAATCCATGATATAAATACGCTCTTTAAGTGGGGTAAGGTAAAGCATGGAAGTGCTATATTGATATCGGTTGCAGGAGAAGATATTAAAGATGTTGCGAAACTTCAAAGATATTTAAAACAGGGTGCAAGTCCGATGTTCGAAGCATTCTTAAGATTTCCTGTAAATAGTATACTGAATCTTTTTTAATTAAAAAATCAATCGTTGCCATGAGGTAAATATGAAAGAAAATATCCATTATTTCAGCAAAAACGATTTTATAAGTAAAGAACCCGTTCTTGAAAAAATCGGTATCAGGGGAAGAAGAGCAATGGAACTTGCTTCGCTTAACCTGCCGATTTTACCGGGATTTATTATAGATGCCGATATTGCTTCCCATCTGGAGAACCATGAGATTATTAAAGGTATAAAACCTTATTTTTCAAATATAAGCAGTCTGACCGGCAAGCAGTACAACGATCCGGACAATCCGATGCTTGTAAAAGTTGTAATCAGCCCCAATCTTGTTATTGCAACGTATCCGACACTTCACAATTTCGGCCTGTCCGATGAGACAATACCGGGATTTGCAAAGTATGTCGGTGAAAATTTCTGTTACCATGAAATGCAGTTCCTTATTAAAGGTTTCCTCGAAGTAGAGGCAAGAATCTGTGAACTGGATGGAAATGAAAAAAAATACAAAGATTACAGAAAAGCGATAGAGTCCATATCTTCTGAACTTAATAAAAATCTTAATGCCGAGAGCAGAAAAAAAAGTATAGAAAAATATATTCCTTTACTGCCCGCTGACTTTTTCTCCGATTCTTTTACACAACTCGATATTGCTCTTAAAGAAATCAGCAAACTTCTTAAACTCGATGATCAGAATCAGGAGGATACTGCACTTCTGATTCAGCCCATGGTTTATGGAAATTACGGGAAGGATTCTGCAAGCGGAGATTTTTACTCGAGGAATATAATAACAGGAGAAAAGAAACTTTACGGCCATTATTTTCAAAATAAATTTAACGAAATAGGCGCAAAAGGGAAAGATATCAATACCATTTCAAAAACGTATTTAAAAGAACTCGAGGATATAGCCCATAGCGTGGAAGACCACTTTAAAGAGATCAGGTCGATTCGTTTCACGGTAGAGAACAAACGGCTATGGGTAATAGATCAGCGGGCTGTTATGAACAAATCTGCTCAGGCGGATATTAAAACCCTTCTCGATCTGTTTAAAAGAAAGAAAATCGAGAAAAGTTATGCTGTAAAGAATGTAAAACCTCAGCAGCTGAACGAAATACTGCATCCTATTATTAATATCGATTCCGTATCTAAACTTCCGGTCATAAACGGAGGTATAGCAGGTGCTCCCGGTGCTGCTATCGGGAGGGTTTTCTTTTCCACGGACAGTTTGATTAAAGAATTCAGACTTGCTCAGAAACAAGGAGAAGATACGAGTTTAATACTATGCATGCCGGCTTCATTTGCCGAAGATGTAAAAGCTATCGAAGTGGCTAAAGGGGTATTATCTACCGAGGGAGGCTATGCTGCGCATGCTTCTGTAGTTGCGCGACAGTACGGGAAGGTTTCCCTTGTAAAAACGGATATGAGAATATCCGGGAAAAAAGCTACAATCGGGGATACCGTTATTAAAGAAGGTGATTATATTACTCTTAATGTGCCGTACTACGATGAACCTATGATTTACATAGGCAGGGCTGAACTGATAGAACCGGACCCGAAAGATTCCGGACTGCTCGAGTATATTGAATTGATAAAAGATTTTATAAAAGATTTTCATGTGCGGGCAAATGCGGATAATCCGAGAGATGCAGCTCTTTCGAGAACCTTCGGTGCAGGAGGTATCGGTCTTTGCAGAACAGAGCACATGTTTTTCCACGCAGACAGAATAAACGTTTTCAGAGAGATGATACTTTCCGATTCGGAAGAGGAAAGATTAAATGCCTTGAATAAACTAAGGCCCATTCAGCAGACTGATTTTTACAAGATATTTAAGATTATGGAGGGATATGAAACAACGATACGTTTGCTCGATGCTCCCTTACATGAATTCCTCCCTCATAACGAAGATGAAATGAAAGCATTTATCGCTTATCTTAAGAAACAAAAGGGCGGAAAGACAGTTTCGGAAAAATCGATCCGTGCAAGGTGCGATGCATTAAAAGAATTCAACCCGATGCTCGGTCACCGGGGATGCCGAATTGCAGTTTCCTACCCTGAAATATATGAGATGCAGGTAAGGGCAATTTTCGAAGCGGTTTATATGCTTATAAAAGAAGGAGTCGATGTTCGCCCGGAAATTATGATACCCATCATTATGAACGAAAATGAATTAAAATTAATAATTTTCGGAAAAAAAATCGAAGGAAAGGCTATTAAAGGTCTTATAGATATAGAAAAAGAAGTCAGAAAAGAAACAAACTCCAAACAGGCAGAGTATAAGATAGGAACAATGATCGAGTTACCTGTTGCAGCTTTAGGAGCGGGAGATATTGCGAGATATGCACAATTTTTCTCTTTCGGCACAAACGATTTAACACAGACGACGATTGGTTTATCGAGAGATGATTTTAACAGCTTTATGCCTGATTATACACAGTTCGACCTTTTGGAAGGCAATCCCTTTAAGATACTTGACAGACATGTAAAGGAACTTGTGAGGATAGCGGTAAAAAAGGGAAAGATGACAAGACCGGATTTGATAATCGGATTATGCGGCGAACATGGTGCTGTTCCTGAAAACATAAGGTTTTGTATGGATACCGGATTAAACTACGTATCGTGCTCTTCATATTCTGTCCCGATTTCCCTGTTAGCGATTGCACAGTACAATATAGAGAAG
>QILZ01000064.1 GCA_003233545.1 Spirochaetales bacterium | reverse complement strand
GGAAGAAAAGACATCGATATCATCTATGCGACAAGTGATTTAAGGGCTCAAGGTGCTCTTTCAGCATTGCGCTCGTATTCCGGTTCCCGTAATAATTCCATACTGATAGCCGGAGTAGGCGGATCAGCAAATGCAATCAAGCAGGTTACAAACCCGAAAAGTCCATGGAAAGGGGAAGTGGGACTGGCAATAAAGAAGGCTGCAGATAAATCCTACGAAGTCCTTAATAAAATGGTCTCCGGTGAAATTCCAATGAAATCGAACCGGGAGTTTCTGGTGGAATCGTACGTTTTTATTAATCCCACTATTAAAGAAGGAGAGGAATATCTTAAAAAGAATCATGGAATCGATCTTAACCCCTGACAAGGAACCCTGTCCGGCATGGCCGGTCTAAAGCCCTCCCCGTTTCGTAACAGGTATGTGCATGTCAGGTTTCTCGATGTGCTTATATTCGTACTGTCTCTTGCTATGATCGCAGCGATCAGCGTCAAGGCTTATAGCGGGCATGGGAAGAAATCCCTCGTGATTATCACTTCTCCTGAAGGCCAATGGTTATTCCCGGTCTCGATTAAAAAGGTATTAACCGTAACAGACGGGGCAGGGGGGTTCTGTGTGATCTCGATCGATGCCGGTTCCGTCCGTGTAACCAAGTCTAATTGCCCCAGGCATATATGCATACGCATGGGGAGCATCTCACGTCCCGGACAGTGGATCGCCTGTATGCCGCACCGGGTTTTTATAAGAATTACGGGGAACAAAAATAACCCGACGGATGCAATTAGTTTTTGAGTACCATACAAAAAGCTCGAGTGCCTTAACCGTTTTCCAACATACTCAAGTCTCTATAGACCGGTTTAAGCACCCCGTACAGGCTGTGGTAAATGTTATACATATCTTCGTATATGTTTTTATTACCGGGATTCGGAATTGTCTCCGTTTCCTTTTTAAGAACCCCAATCGCATCGTCCACACTGCTCCACACTCCGGCCCCGGCGCCTGCAACAAGGGCCGCACCGTATGCACCGCCTTCGCCGCTTCCGCTTACCGTAATTACAGGACTCTGGAAAACATCGGCCTGGATCTGCCGCCATAAGGGGCTCAAAGATCCTCCTCCGGATGTTCTTATCTCCGTAACGGAATCATACATACTGTGAATCAGGGCATAAACATCCTTTAAACCGAATACAACTCCTTCGAGGATCGAACGGGTAAATTCCGGCTTCCCGTGATGAAGGCCAAGACCTATAAAAGCCCCCCGTGCTGCCGGGTCCGTATATGGACACCGCTCGCCGGTAAGATACGGCAGAAAGATGAGTCCCTGCGACCCGGGCGGCACTCCCTTCGCCGCCCTGTCCATTAAAGCATAAACATCCTCACGCTTTTCTATCCCTCCCAATGCATCGCGGAACCATCTGTAGGCTCCGCCTGCGTTAAGGGTAACTCCCATAACATGCCAGGTGGAAGGTGTATTGTTGCAGAACACCTGCAGAAGTCCTTCCGGATTGGGATAATATCCGTTAAGTCCCATAGCAGCGATACCCGAAGTTCCTATAATGGTTCCCAGTACACCGGATCTAATAAGACCCATTCCGGTTGTCTGAATAACCGCATCGCCGCCCCCTCCTGCTACAGGCAAGCCTTCGGGAAGACCGGTCAATTCTGCGGTTTCCCGTGTGATACGTCCTGTAATTTCTGCGGATTCATGGCAGGAAGGCAGAAGGCTTAAAGAAATATCGAGTAAGGAAAGCAGCTTAACCGACCAGGTTCTGTGCTCCACATCGAACAACCCGGTACCGGATGCATCCGAAACCTCTGTTGCCCTCTCCCCTGTAAGACGCATACGAATATAATCCTTCGGATTTAGAAAGTGCGTCATTTTTTCATAATTTTCAGGTTCATTCGCACGAAGCCATAATAGTTTACCTGCAGTATATCCGGGAAGCATCTGATTATTAGTAAGTTTAAGCAGGCCGGAAAGTCCTCCTGCCTTTTTCAGAATAATCCCGCACTGCTCCGTGGTGCGCTGGTCATTCCACAGTATTGCCGGTCGTATAACCTCGTCATATTTATCAAGCGGCACAAGCCCGTGCATCTGGCCGCTTAAGCCCATTCCTCTGATGCGGCCGGCAGAAACACCTGTTTTATTAAGCAGTTCGGCTATTCCCCCTGTAACCGCAGTCCACCAATCCGCAGGCGTCTGTTCGGACCAGCCGGTACGGGGTGTATAAAGGGAGTATTCCTTAAGTGTCGATCCCGCAACTTTACCCGTACTATCGATCAAAATACTCTTACAGCCGGATGTACCGATATCCACACCCAACAGATATTCCATGAAAACTCCTCCTGTTACAGATCATTATTTTATATGCATGTGAGAACTAATTTTCAGAGAAAGGAATTAGTGCTGCACTTTTACAGTAATAACCTTCACCCCCCTATTCGTCAATGCTCTGATAGTATCCACAGGAGCACCTGCATCCGTAATAATAATATCAACTTCATTAAACCCTGCAAAGTTTTTAAAGGAAACTCTTCCCCATTTCGTCGAATCTACTAAAACAAATACTCTTTTTGCACGCAGCAGGGCATCACGCTTAACAGCTATTTCCTTAAGATTAACATCGGTCAGGCCTTCTTTTAATGATAATCCCCAGGCGCCTAAAAAGGCCTTCGAGATGTTTCCCTCGGGAAGGATACAGGATAACGGGGCATCTACCAGGGAAAAGGTTTCTTTCCGTACCATACCCCCGGAAAGAATAATCGATACCTGCGGCAATTTACTGAGTTGATACGCCGTTTCTATATTATTGGTAATAACCGTTATCTCATGCTTTTCCGCTAAATAAGGTACCATAAAGGATGCCGTAGAACTCGAATCCAGGTAAATCACCTCCCCGTCTTTAACGAATTCCGCAGCTGCCTCTGCAATTGTTTCTTTTTCCTTTTTCTTTTTCTGTCTTCTTAGAGGAAACGGGAGCTCTTCACTATTGTTTTCCATATATAAAGCACCGCCGTGGGTCCTCACAATTAGTCCGGCAGATGAAAGTGCATTGAGGTCCTGACGGATAGTCACATCGGATATAGTAAAGAGCCTGCCTAACTCTTTAACGGTAATCCTTCTTTTTTCTCTTATGATCGATAGTATCCTGTTTCTTCTTTCCTCGACAAATGCACTTTCGATTTCTTTCATTTCCTTTTACTATACATATTTAACATGTTTTGTAAAGCCGGCAGATACTGAATTCTTAATATCATTACAATAAAATTATTTTAATTTAAATTTGACCTTTCCCTGCAGCTTTATTATATTTATTGTCAAACAGAATGCTAAATAATATTTTAAATTCTGTTTGAACTATAGGAGGTGTATTATGAAACGTTCGCAAATTGCAGAAGCAGCGGAATATCCTTTCTATGCAGCCATACTTCCCTTTGAAGACAGGAAATACAGAAAACAGGTATCCATGAATGAGGCCGCAAGAACGATGACTCTGGCACCGTTCTACGCCTTAAACCTT
>QILZ01000317.1 GCA_003233545.1 Spirochaetales bacterium | reverse complement strand
GTGCCGCCCATACGCTTTAAAATAAAATACATCAGGCCGATAACGATAACCATCGAGACAATCATTATTGTACAGTATGCCGTTGCAAGCCCTAACTTCCCGGCTTCTATCCTGGCAAGGATAACAACAGTTGCAAGTTTCGTCCTTGCTGTTACAAGGAAAATCACCGCACTGATTGCCGTCATTGCCCGGACAAAAGAAAACACAAGACCTGAAAAAAGTGCCGGCTTAATCAGAGGAATCACCACTTTATTAAGCGTAGTTATATTATTTGCTCCCAGTGTAATAGAAGCTTCCTCTAACGAAGGATCTATCTGTCGTAATGCAGCCATACCGGCCCTTATTCCGACAGGCATATTTCTGAATATAAAAGATATCACAATTATTGTTGCGGTCCCTGTCAGAACAAGCGGAGGTGTATTAAAGGCCATAACATAGCCTATACCTACAACAGTACCGGGAATCGCAAAACTCAGCATCGATGTAAATTCAAACGGCCGCTTCCCGATAAATCTATACCTGCTCACAAGATAAGCAATAAGCAATCCCACTACCGCTGTTAAAGGTGCCGATATCGATGCAAGTTTAAGTGTAGTAATAAATGATGCAAGTCCGTCAACCAAAAATCGTTTATAGTGCAGCAGCGTAAAACTATTATTTATCCCCCACAGTTTTACAAAGCCTCCCATAAAAACGGACCCGTATAGTATCATGGTAAATAAAGCCCATATCAGTGTAAAAGCAAGCAGACCGTAATCCAGATATTTCGGAAGCGGCAGTCCGGCCTGTCTTCCCGGTTTTCCCGTTATGGTAACGTACGATTTTTTACCGACCCAGTACCGTTGAATTAAGAATGTCGTCAGAGTAATCGACAAAAGAACTATTCCGAGACTTGCGGCAAGGGTTTCATCAAATCTGCCGATAATAGCAAGATAAATCGATGTTGCAAGCACATCGAAATCCCCTCCCAGCAGGATCGGGTTTCCGAAATCCGCAAGTGATTCAATTACAGACAGGAGAAATGCATTTGCAATACCGGGCCGTATCAGCGGCCATACAACATGTTTAAATGTATACCATCTCCCCGCACCAAGTGTGAAGCTTGCCTCTTCCAGAGCGGAATCCAGTGAATGTACAACACCGGAAAGAATCAGATACGACATAGGCGCAAAAGAAAGCGTCTGTGCTATAACGATACCGGGAAAGCCGAAAATAAACGAAGTCCGAAGGCCAAGAAGACTGTGTGTAAGAAATCCTGTCCTGCCGAACATAAATATAATTGCAAGTCCTATGACAAAAGGCGGTGTAATAATAGGCAGAAGCGAAAAACCCTGCATATACCTTTTAAGTTTAAATCGGGACCGTTCTATTACAAGTGCAAAAGCAAGCCCCACAAGTGTCGACAACACACCTACTGTTGCCGCCATGAGCAGGCTGTTCTTTAAAATTCTTACAGTGCTTGGATAGGCGACAAGCACATTATAGAAGTTGGACAGATGCAGGGAACCTTTTACCACTATGCTCTTACTTAAGATGACAACAATAGGGAAAATAATAAAAACAACAAGTAATAAAGCCAATGTTAAAACGGAACCTGAAATAAAAGAATCCCCGCGTATAAAACCCAGCAGCGAGAGAGTTCTTGCAATAAAGAGGAGATAAAAGAAAAAAAGTATGATACTTCCTATGCCCATAGCCATTTTGGGTGCAATAAATAAAAACAGGTAGAGAAAAAATACCATACCGGTAAGATTCAGAACAAGTATAATGCGGGCTTTTAATTTTCTTCCTATTTTAAAAATTGATACTATAATATCAGCGATCAGAACTGCCATTAACACAAGAATTATCGGATACCGGCTGATAAGATGCCATACCGTAGCAGTAAAAAAACCTGCAGACAGTGTATTACGCGCCCCTTCGTGCACGGGAGCAAAGGGGATCAGCGTGAGGAGCATAATTGCTATTATACTCCCCAGCCATGTAAATCTTTCTTTTGTAAAATCTATCAGTTTCATTAATCAGCTTACTTAACAATAAATTTTTTTCTAACCGCTCTATAGTTCGTAGGAAACCGCATATATTAAACTAACGGGGAAGTGTAAAAACTTCACGGGTCCAACGATCCATAAGACGCGGACCGTTCTCCGCTACCCATTTAAAATTATAATTAACGGTTTTAACGGAATCGATCGGGATCGATACGGAAGGCACCTTTGCCTTTATGTTTGTGGGAAGCTGATAAGAGCCGACTGTTGCCTCGCTTTCCTGAGCTTTCGGGGTTGTTACCCAATCCATGAATTTCTTGCCTAATTCAGGGTGCGGTCCTCCCTTAACGAGGTTTAAGCCTCCGATTTCATATCCCGTTCCCTCTTTCGGTGCAATCGCTTTCAGCGGATAGCCTTCCTGAATTTCATAAATGACATCATGCAGAAATGCAACGGCAATAGCTATTTCACCTCTTCCGGCAAGAATACTCGGTGCTACTCCGGATTTCGTATAATTCGCTATGTTTTTGTGGAGCTTTTTCATATAGTCGAATGCCTTGTCCTCACCTCTTAGAAATACCTGGGTGCACAGCATAGTCAAAGCCGTACCGGATGTATTCGGATTTGCCATACCGATTAAACCTTTATACTTCGGGTTTAACAGATCATCCCAGCCTGTCGGAATGGGCAGGTTCATGCTTTTCAGCACACCTTCGTTCACGGCAAGACCTAAGATTCCCACATAAACACCGATAACCCTGGCACCCCCGATCGGATCCCTGAAACGCGGATCGAGATCGTTCCATGTCTTCGGCTTGTAAGGAACGGTTAATCCCTCTACAGCAGCAATAGAGTGAGGGTCTGTGGTTCCGCCCCACCATACGTCAGCCTGGGGATTATTCTTTTCGGCACGAAGACGGGCAAGTGTCTCGCCGCTCGACATACGAATCCACGCTACCTTTATCCCGGTTGCCTTTTCAAAACCCTGTGCAAGTACCTCTATAGAACGAGGTTCCGCACTACCGTACAGTACAAGCTCCTGTGCAAAACCTGTTACACTTAATACAAGCAGCAGTACCATAATAATTACAATGAGTCTTTTCATAAATGACTCCTCCTTTCCCAAATTTTTTTATTTGGAACTTTTAACAACAGTTTATCATCCCATACGGGATCCTATTAATGCCGATATTAATTTTATTGTATTTATTGACTGATTATGAATAAATCTGACTCTCTGCCCTGATTCAGTGAATACTTTCATTTATGAAAAAACAGTAACATTATAAAGATATCCATGTCAAGTTTTTATTATTAAAAAGTATTAATAATCCGACAGGAAGATTTATTAGTAACTTTTTTCCGCAAGTTAAAATATGGTCAGACGAAAAGAATCTCTAAACTCAGGATGGATCGCATGTTTAATAGATTTAATAGAAATGAGTTTGGAATTTACATTTTTCTGCCGAAACTTTTAGTAACTATTTGAAAGATATTCTGTCTTTCCGTATAGAGCAATTTTCTGTATATTCAATATTAAGGAGTGGAATAAATGATCAAAGAAAACGACTTCCCCAGTATTTCCAATGCAGATAAACCGAATGCAGGGAGAATTTACGATTATATTTTAGGTGGAAATCACAATTTTGAGATAGACAGAATGGCGGCACAGAAAGTTTTGGAACTTTTACCCTTCGCACCCCAGCTTTTCCGCTTGATAAGGTGGTTTTTAAGAGAGGCGGTTATGCGGTTAAGTTCTCAGGGGTATAAACACTTTATCGATTTTGCATCCGGATTGCCGACAATGGACCATATACACGAGGTAACACCAAAGGGAACGAAGGTAATCTACTCCGATATTGATTCTGTTGTTGTAGCCTATGCCCATGATATTATCAAGGATAATCCCGATGTAAAGTTCGTGCATTGCAATGCGGGAGTGCCGGAGGAACTTTTAGATTCGGATATACCGGAACAACTGTTCGGAAACAACAGGGATGCTGCAGTGGGGTTTAATGGTATTGCATATTTTCTGCCCGATGACAAAGTAGCACATTTTATGCGAACACTTTATGACTGGACAGGGGATAATGCTAAGCTTTTCTTTTGTGATACTGATGCACCCGAAAACCCCAAAGAAGATTTACAAAGGTTTTTAGAAATCTATAAAAAGCTTAATCAGCCGGTATATTCAAGAAAGAAAGAAAAAATGCTTGAACTTATTAAACCATGGAAGGTCGATGATCCGGGAATTATGCTCCTCGAAGACTGGGTCGATGTGAAAACAAAAGTAACAGAAGAATTAACTGGCAAATGGCAGGGTGGCGGGATTTACGGAGCCATACTAAAGAAATAATGCCCGGTTACTTATTCTAAAGGTCACACTCTCTTTTCTGTCTGCTATAGCCTTACGAACCTTCCACTATACATGTGTAATAAGGAAATATCTATATTTTAATTTTTGTTTACAGGTTGGCAGTTTTTCTTAACAAAAATAGGATTAATAGTTTTGTATGCATTTTTAAGTATTTATAATATTAGAAGTTACAAATATTTAATTCAATAAAGCCATATTTTAAACTTGCGGAAAGTAAATTAA
>QILZ01000189.1 GCA_003233545.1 Spirochaetales bacterium | reverse complement strand
GCCGATTTTCTCGACATAAACATAGATGAATATGCAATTCACCGGGAAGAACAGATCGAAGTAATGAAGTGGATCGTAAATTTCTTAGGCGTACGCTATTCTGTTCCCTTTAGTATAGATTCTTCTGCCGTGGAGACACTCGAGGCCGGCCTTGCGGCATGCAAGGGGTGCAAAGGTAATGGTGAACTCGGTAAGCCTGGAAAGAGAAGCGGCAGTCGATCTTGTAATACAGTACGACGCGTATGCTGTTGTAAGCGCTGCAGGCAGGTCCGGCCTGCCTGCGTCCACCGAAGAGAAGATCGTCAATCTTAAGGAAATTACGGCTGTTCTTGATAAAAAAGGGATGGAGCGGTATAAGATGCACCTCGACCCCCTTGTTCTGCCGATCAGTGTTGATTCTGCAAACGGAAAGAATTTTCTGGATGCCGTTGCTACTGCCCGTGAGACTTTCGAAGGGGTTCATGTAACCGGTGGACTGAGCAATGTATCCTTCGGGATGCCGAAGAGAAAACTCTTAAATCTCGTTTTTACATGGCTTTTTATCAGGGCCGGAGGCGACGGGGGAATTATCGATCCTGTCAGCCTTTCTATCGAAAAATTATCGGAAATAGATACGGAATCGGAAGGATTTAAACTCGCAAGAGCGGTTCTGGACGGCACCGATCTGTTTGGTGCTGAATATATTGCGGCTTACAGGGAAGGAAGATTGAAGGATTAACAGAATCTGGCAGGGGAGCTGGGTTTTGCCGGTCTGTCCGTTGTGCGGATTATGAAATATCCGGAGATACAGGGTAAGCCCCCCCTTTGCAAACTTAAAAAAGCTTCATCATTATAAAAGTACCAGGGGTTATGGAAGATGAAAATTGTAGTATGCGTTAAACAGGTGCCCGGTACTACTAATGTAAGTATAGACCCTGAGACAAAGAGACTAATCCGTGAAGGGGTGGAGATTGTAATGAACCCCTTCGACGCTTATGCCCTGGAAGAAGGGGTTTTACTCTGTGAAAAACACGGCGGCGAGGTTATAGCTCTGTCCATGGGGCCAAAACACGCAGAACTGACTCTGAGGGAAGCCTTGGCATACGGTGCGGACAGGGTGATTCTTTTAAATGACCGTGCATTGGGCGGTTCCGACACCTTTGCTACGAGCTATACCCTGTCGCAGGCAATCAGGAAGATAGGAGATGTGGACCTTGTTATCTGCGGGAAGCAGGCTATAGACGGAGACACGGCCCAGGTAGGTCCCGGAATTGCCGCTCACCTCGGTTGGCCCCAGGCAGCGTATGTTTCCGGACTTATTAAATCGGATGATTCCGGGCTTACCGTGGAACGGATGCACGAGGCCGGAAATGATACCTGTGTAATTAAGCTGCCTGCAGTCCTGACGGTGTTAAAAGATATAAACACACCGCGTATGCCGGCTTTAAAAAGGCGCCTATCTTCCGGAAAAGCGGAAATTCCTGTATGGAGTGCATCTTTTATAAAAGCCGATACGGCGAAGACAGGGCTTAATGGTTCGCCAACAAGGGTTGTGACTACGAGAAAACCTGCTGCGCGGGATAAACATACGATTGTTCTTAACGGAAACGCTGCCGGTTCAGCCTCGAAGCTTGTAAAGATTTTAAGGTCAAGGATAAAACTATAGAGGCGGGGATAAACGCTGTCCATGGAGTACCGATGTGATACTGCGTGATTCGGAGAATTCCGGTACATTTAAAGATGTCTGGGTACTTGCCGAATTTGCAGGCGGGAAGGTGCATAAGGTTACTTATGAGCTTTTGGGCGCTGCCAAAAAGCTTTCGGATAAACTGTTAAGAAAAAAAAGCAGGGTGGTTTGCCTGGTTCTTGGTGAGGGTGCGGGGACTAAGGCAGAGAAATTCTTCCACTACTGTGCCGATGTGGTTATAACGGTAGATGATTCATCTTTAAAAACCTTTAATGATACAGTGTATGCATCTGTTATTTCCCGGCTTGTTAAAAAGTATAAACCGGAAATACTTATCTCCGGAGCGACAAGCAGGGGCAGAAGCATTATGCCCCGTGTTGCCGTCCTGGTGGAAACAGGGCTTACTGCGGATTGTACGGGGCTAAATATAGAAGAGGGGACAGGGCTGCTTCTGCAGACCAGGCCGGCATACGGCGGTAATATTATTGCAACGATAAAATGCGAACATCACAGGCCCCAGATGAGTACGGTTCGTCAGGGGGTTTTTAAAGCACCGGTACCGGATAATTCGGGAACAGGAGAGGTAATAGAAGAGATTGTTCTTGAAGCGGAGAAGAAAACCCGTATTTCCGTAATAGAAGAGTCCTTCGGTGAAGATAAAGGTATAAATCTGTCCGATGCGGATATTATCGTAACAGGGGGCAGGGGTGTTAAGGGACCGAAAGGTTTTGATATGATCGCTGAATTGGCACAGGCTCTTAAAGGCGCTGTAGGTGCAAGCAGGGCGGCGGTCGATTCCGGCTGGATTTCCTATACACACCAAGTCGGTCAGACAGGCAGAACCGTACAGCCGAAAATCTATATTGCCTGCGGGGTTTCCGGACAGATACAACACCTTACGGGGATGCAGTCCAGTGGTTTTATTATCGCCATAAATAAAGACGCAGAGGCTCCTATTATGAAACTCGCGGATGTGGCTGTTGTGGGTGATCTCTTCGAAGTTATTCCGGAAATTATCAAACTGTTAAAATCCGGCTGAATTACCGGAATGTCCATTACTTCGCAGAAGCTATATGTAATACCACACCGGAATCTTTTTTATTATTTTCAAATTACCAAATCACAAAAAAGTCCTTGAAATAAATTACTTGTAGTGTTATATTTATTATGGTTACTAAGAGTAAGCATAAGTAACTAATAGGAGGTTGGATATGATTAAAACTTTTCCTTTGAAATTAGAAGATAATTACTTAAATGCTATTAATAGAACAGCGAGACAACACGGTTTAACTACTAAAGATTTTATTAAAAAAGCAATCGATATATTTTTATCCCCGGATGATTATTTTAAAGCTCATCCGGATATAATCAAAACAATTGAGGGAACACAGAGGAATACACTCGTTAAGATGAATTCTATTAAGGATTTAATTGATTGAAAACGTTTTATTATCCTGGATTCAAGAATCAATTTAATAGGATTATAGATACTTTAAGGCCCTTTGAAGTAGTAGAACTGGAAAAATTTGTAAAGGAAATAATGAAAAAGCCTCTTAAAGGGGAGAGAAAAAGCAATTCTGATTATTTTAAGCGGGGTATTATTACCTATTATTTTAGTTCTATATTGATTTATGAATATTCGGAAGAAAAAGATGAACTGGTTTTTTGGGATATAAGGTGAAACCGATATTTCGTTTTCCTGGCTTTTCTCCTCTACTACAAAGAATATATCGATGAAACTACACTATATAAAACCGGCCGGGATAATATTAACACAATCCCTGGTCGAGGTTTCTTTTAGCAATGGAGTTTATGGCTTCTTCGGTGGAATATACCCTTTTCAAGTAGTAATTGTACAGCCTGCGTGTATCTCCATAGGACCTTAGTACACCCGATTTATTACGGCCGGCAATATGGGTGTAGATCATCGCTGAAGGGAAAACCCGGAATCAAGCCCACTCTTTTCCGGTATCAGGATATTTTCTTATCCGGAGCCTTAATTAGTTCGATATCCGGTCGATCCTCAAAACGATCATGCGAAGTTTTAAGCATTCTGAAAGTCTTAAGCCGCCTTCGTAGATTATCGCTGCCATTAATTTGTAT
>QILZ01000190.1 GCA_003233545.1 Spirochaetales bacterium | reverse complement strand
AAAAATCAAGCGGAGAGCGGAGCTTATATTGCCTGTCCCAATTTTCCGGCATACCGGTACAGCTGGCTCAGGGATGGCAGTTTTATCGGGTACTCTATGCTTCTCTACGGGGAAATCAGGTCATGCGAAAAGTTTCTTCTATGGGTGAATGAGACTATCCTTAAAAAAAGGTCGAAGGTGCAACTTCTTAAAGAGAAATTAAAAGTAAAAGGGGAAATAAGCCAGATGGATTTTCTTCCCACCCGGTTTACCCTCGACGGGGATGAGGTTATGGACTCCTGGCCGAATCATCAGGTTGACGGCTACGGTGCATGGCTCTGGCTATTAAGTGAGTTTATAGAAAGAACAGGGAAAACCGAATATCTTTCCCTGTTTAAAGAAAGTATCGATCTTACCATTACATATCTGGAAATCACATGGAACCTTCCGAACTATGACTGCTGGGAAGAAAACGGAGAGGGAATTCATCCTTCGACCCTGGCGTGTATTTACGGTGGAATTTCAGCGATAAACCGCCATATTCCCGGGGAGGAACTTACCGTCCTTGCAGGGAAAATACATGCATATACTCTATCATTAACAGTGGATAACCGGTTTAAAAAGAATTCGTTTTCAACGAGTGTCGACTCCAGCCTGCTATGGCTATCGGTACCATTTAAGCTTGTTCTGCCGAATGACCCGATCATGGAGGGAACCGTCAATGCAATTGAAAATAAACTTTTGGAGAAAGGAGGTGTAAAACGGTATCCGGAAGATTCGTATTATGGAGGCGGCCAGTGGATTTTGTTAAGCTGCTGGCTGGGCTGGTATTATACTAAAACAGGTACAAAGGGAAAGGCTCTGGAAATCCGGGATTGGGTAGAAAAGCAAGCGGATGAACAAGGCTATTTGCCGGAACAGGTTTTGGAAATTATGAATTATCCGGAACAAAAGAAGTACTGGGAAAACAGATGGGGAAAGATTGCAAAACCTCTTCTGTGGTCTCATGCAATGTATCTGATTCTACTTCGGGCTATATCCGAAGAAGAACCGGAGAAATAATTATTATCATTTATAAGGAGAAAGAGATGAAACGAACTGTAACTTTACTTATGTGTTTTTTTGTTATTTTTGCGGTCTCTTTTCCTCTGTTTGCCGGCGGGCAGAAAGAGGGAAAGAAGGCTCCTGTAGAGATAACATTTTTCACAGGCAAGAGTGAGACGGTAGCCTGGATGGATAAATTAATTGCGGGCTTTAATAAAAATAATCCGGGAATAAAAGTGACCCAGGAATTTCAGAAAGATGCCAGCAGTGTTATCAAGGTAAAATTCGCCTCCGGAGATATTCCTGATATTACTACCGTAGTCAGCCAGGATTATATCGATCAGGGAATGTATAAGGATCTTTCTAATGAACCCTGGTGGGGCAGAATTCTTCCTTCCATCAAAGAGTTGTGCACCGATGTCAAATCAGGAAAACAGTATAAAGTTGCCACGAATGTTACCACCGCGGGAATTTTTTATAACAAAGAGGTTTTTAATGAACTCGGCTTAAAAGAGGCATTAACATGGAAAGATTTTGTTGGCAATCTTGAAACGGTTAAGAAAGCGAAACCCAAGATAGTTCCGATGTTCTTAGCGGGAAGAGATTCCTGGACCCTTGGTCATCTTATAGAATTTCTTGCCCATGGTATTATCAAACAGGAATATGGTATTATGGGCTCGAGAAAGGCATTTATCTATAACCAGCAGGACAAGCTCAAGTTCGCGCAGGCCGGTGGTCCAATGGATATCTTTGCCGGCAGGATTATGGAATTGAACAAGAAAGGACTTATAAACAGCGATGCTCTTACAGCGACTTATGATGATCAGAAAACCGCTCTTGCTACAGGGACAACTGCTCTGATCAGCCAGGGTATGTGGGTTTTCAGGGATCTTATGAAAATTAATCCCGATGCAAAAATTGGTTTTTCTCCTTTCCCGGCTATTAAAGACGGAACAAAACCGGTTGTTCTTTCGGCTGAAGATTCAGCATATGCTATTACAAGCGCATCAAAGCATCAAAAAGAAGCGGAAACTTTCTTAAACTATCTGTTTCAGCCGAAAAATCAGAAGAGCTACAGCGAGTTTCTAAACATGCCTTCCGCCTTCACCGATGTTAACGCCAATTGGGGTCCATTAAAGAATGATGTAAAGAAAGCTCTTGCAATTGCGGTTAATATTGCATTTACAGAAACACCCTCGGGATTTTCCGGAGACGACGCCGGCCGTATGGTTCAGGCGCTTATTGCCGGTAAATATGCAACATCCCTCGATTTTGCAAAAGCCTATGCAGATACCTGGAATAAAGCCTGGAATGCTGCGAAATGATTTTAATAAGCTGTCTTCGTCTGAACGGAGACAGCTTTATCTATATAAAGAGGTACTGATTTGAAACAGTTAAAGATAGGAAATAATCTGCATAAAGTGATGGCCCTTCCAGCTTTTATTCTATTTTTTATTTTTTTCATCTATCCTCTTTTACAGAGCATCGGACTTAGTCTGACCAATTGGAACGGTTTTTCGAAACCAACATTTATCGGAATCAGAAATTTTATAAGTTTTTTCAGCGATTCACGCGCTCTGAATGATATCAAAGTTACCGTTCTCTTTGCCCTGGGAAGTGCACCTCTTTTAAATATCTTCGGCCTTGTCTATGCTCTCCTCCTGGATGAGGAGTTTAGAGGGAAGTCCCTTGTAAGAGTTATAGTCTATCTTCCCGCAGTGATCAGTCCCCTTATTATGGGATATCTCTGGTATTTTATCCTGCAGCCTCAGAGAGGAGTTCTCTTTACCGTTCTTAAGCAGGCAGGATTGGCTATTTCAGGGAACTGGCTAGGAGAGAGCGGGCCGGCACTTGTAGTTTTGATCCTGGTGAACGTATGGCAATACGTCGGAATGACGATGATTATCTATCTGGCGGGACTGCAGACCATTTCTTCTGAAATGTATGAGGCAAGTGAGATGGAAGGAGCGGGATACTGGCCGACCCTATGGTATGTAACTCTACCCCTCCTTTCTCCATCTATAAAGATAAACGTTATTACTAACATCATCGGGTCCCTCTCGGTATTTGGAATTATAGTTGCCCTTACCGACGGCGGTCCCGGATATGCTACGGAATCCTTAAGCATCTACATCCTTCGAATGGTTCATGGAAATCTTACAGGATACTCTACCGCGGTGGCGCTGATTCTGTTTTTCATCATTCTTATCCCTGTATTGATCTCTCTTAAAGTAATTAAACGGATGGAGTACGAAGCATGAAATGGGACAGTATATTTAAGAAAACAGGCAAATATATGGCCCTCGGGTTGATCTCATTTCTCGCTCTTATACCTTTCTATGTCCTTATCACCATCGGACTCAGTAAAAATGTCGGGAAGCTGAAGATAGACTTTTCCTTTCTTCCTGATTTCCATTTCGCCAATTTTGTCTTAGCCTGGACGAAGTCAGGGCTTGGAATCTCTCTTTTCAATTCTTTCGTTATTGCAGGCGGAGCCATAGTGGTGGTGATTATTTTTTCCAGCTCCGCCGGATACTCTATTGCCCGTTTCGCAAGCCCCTTTACTAAAATAATATTAAA
>QILZ01000255.1 GCA_003233545.1 Spirochaetales bacterium | reverse complement strand
AAATTCTTTTTCACAATATACTATTGCCTTTGCTTTCAAGTATTACCACCTCAATTGGCGGAGAATCGATTAGTCAACCGAATATCTTCCTCTGCTTTTACCCTACCCTTTTAATAATTGATTGATTTCTAAATATAACTATCGAAGCAATACAAATCTAACGATAAAGGACTCTGAATTCATCCCGGACGGTAGGGTTACGAGCAGCTATGATCGATATTTTGGCTTTATCATTACCGCCGATATTCTATCAGCACACGCATTACCGCGCATGCCCGCTTTTGATAACCCCCGGAATCGAGAGATATCATGAACGTTAATTCTTCCTTTTGAACATTTATAAACTATAATACCCCCCTTTGTCAAGCCTTTTTGTTGAAATATTACTGCTTTGGCATCATCGCGGGATGCTCCATACATTTAATTTTCGCTGTTTGACATTGCCGGGAATATAGGATAAAAGAATTCAGGGATCAAATCAGAATAATATTATGATTTTAAACGCAGGAACTGCTAAAAACTATTACAGGTTATTCTTTGTTATTATCATTTCCCTTTTATTTTTTTCATGTGCTAAAAATACAGACCGTAATAGTTCTTCTTCGGATATAAGGCTTGCCCTTATGGTTAAACGGGCTGATAATAACTGGTATCAGCTTCAGATTAAGGGATTCGAGAATAAATGCAGGGAATTAGGAGTACAATTTTTAATCCTCGATAACAGGATGGATTCGAATTTAACATTATCGGATATCGATACTCTAATCAGCCGTAAAGTTAACGGAGTGGCAATCGCAATACCCGAGCAAAAGATGAGCTGGATTGTCGTAAACAGAATATTCGAGGCCGGTATTCCTGTAATATCGATGAATTATAAGTTGATAGACAAGCAGAACCGGCAGCTTGCTCCCCACATTGGAATCGACTATATAAAAGCGGGTGTAACAGCGGAACGATGGATAGCAAAACGCCTTAAGGAAAATCAGCTGCTAACCGATCCTGCTATCTCGTTCGGTATAGCCGAACTGTATTCCAGATCGGTTCTGGAAATACAGGAATGGTCGGAAACCATCAAGGCAGGACTTTCCAAGGATTTACACGGGCTAAAAAAAGGCCATTTTTATAGAATAAATTCTCCGGTCAACGATGCTGCCGGGGCTATGATAACCATGCAGCAGCTCTTATCGGAACACCCGGATATTACCAATTGGATAATTTATGCAGGCAGCAGCGATGAAATGAACGGAGCTTTACGTGCCCTCGACCAGGTGGGGATGAAAAAGTACTCACTTACCTTAAGCATAGAGGCCGGAATTACAGGAAAAGGTAATTTCCCCGGAAGCAGCCGCAGCCGGGCGGTAATTTTAGTAGATACATACAACCAGGGACAAAAAGCAGCCGAATTGCTGTATAATAATGTCAAATATAAAATTCCTATTCCTTCCGGAACAGATTCTGTTTATGAGCTGAAAGAATGAAAGATTTAAGCATAAACCAGAAACTCAAATTCAGTTATATATTTTTGATAATTGTTACCGTTTTGACAATCGGAGTAATTATATCGATTATATTTTCAGGACAGCTTGTCGAAAGCAGCAAAAAACAGCTGAACTTAAGAATTTCACTGATTTCCAGGGAAATAGAAGACCAGCTTCTTAAAGTTATGAAAATAACAGAGGAGGTTTCCGGGAACGAGGAATTAATTCATAAGCTGAATACCGAAGGAAATGAAAACAAAGAATTATTTCTAAAAAATATCAGGGAAACAGTTGTTAAAACAGAGGATAGATCTCCTCTTATAAACAGAATTGTTTTGATTAATCATAACCTTGAAATTCTCGATCCGGTGTATAACCGGTCGTTATACAGTTCCGCTATTCTTAATGATGATGATTTTATAGAATTTTTACGCAAAAGATATTTCTATTACTTTGCGAAGCCCGGGACATTCCCCATAGATATGAAAAACGGTTCCGATGACAACAATCTGACTATAGTCCTGTACCAGAGGCTTCTCGACTCCAATTACTGGCTAATGGGCTACCAGCTATCCGTCTTAAATAAAAAGATGTTATTCAGCAGTGTCTGGACCAATAACAGGGACCAGTTATTCTCCGGTATAAATATATTTAATGAACGGAACGAATTATTATTCAGAAACGGATTACCCTTTTCTCTTAATAAAATAAATGAAAAAATAGATTTCAGCAAACTTACAGGTAATGCCACCATAAATGCCGATATAGATTCCGTTAAATGCCTGGTACTTATAAAACTTCTTCCGAGTGTAAACTGGTTTGTTACCGGTATTATTCCCTATTCGACAATTTTTAGAAATCTCAGGATTGCACTGCAACTAGTATTGTTAATCGGCTTAATTTTTACAATAGCTGCAGTATTGGTTAGTTATTCGATCGCACGCACGATTACGAGACCTCTTTTAAAAATTACCGATGCCATGCATTCCTATGAAAAAAGCGGTAGTCTGACAAGGATAGACATTAAAGCCTCCGGAGAACTGCAATACCTTGCCAATGTGTATAACAGGCTAGTAACACAGATAAATGATTTTATCAGGAATATATACAGGGAACAGGAAGAAAAAAGAAAAGCAGAATTAAAATCACTGCAGTATGAACTGGATTACCTGCAGGCCCAGATAAACCCTCACTTTATACATAATACTTTAAATGCCATAGGTTACCAGGCCGAAAAGGAAGGAAATAAAGTTGTTTACGATAGTCTTAAGTCATTCAACATCCTGTTAAGAGCCGCAATATCAGGTACGGAAGAATTAATAAGCATAAAAGAGGAAATAACTCTCGTTGAAAATTTCATTCGTATTCAGAGACTTCGTTACGGGGATACTTTCTCTATCGAATATAATATAGATCCGAAACTTTTACCGGAAATGATCCCTAAACTAATTCTCCAGCCTTTAGTGGAAAATGCAATTTTTCACGGTGTAGAGCCTTCGGAAAACCCGGGCAGGATTAGTATTGTAATAAGAGGAAGAGATGACCTTATCGTTATCAAGGTTATCGATAACGGGGTCGGCATGGATATTCCTGTTTTGAATTTTAAAAGTTCTGACAGAAAGTTTAATAAGATCGGACTCGAGAATGTGGATGAAAGGATAAAGATACTTTTCGGGAAAAAGTTCGGGTTAACTGTAAAAAGCCGTAAGAATTCAGGTACAACAGTTAAACTTACTATTCCCGGGGGAAAAGGCAGAATATGAGCAGGGTCCTGATTGTCGAAGATGAAAAAGCAGCAATTGAAAGAATTGTAAATATGAAGGTATGGCATAAAAGCGGTTTCCGAATTTGCGGCACAGCATCGAACGGCAAAGAGGCTCTTGCAAAGTATAACAAAACTCATCCGGACATAATAATAACAGACATCGAAATGCCCATAATGAACGGCCTGGATTTTCTGGCAGAAGTCCGAAAGAAGGATAAACGGACAGCCGTTATAATTTTAAGCTGTTATGAAAGTTTTGCATACGCAAAGGAAGCAATCCGGCTGGGAGTTAAAGATTACCTTATAAAAGACTTCCTGGAAGAAGACATACTCTATTCGACATTACTAAATGCGGACAGTACAAACAAAGCCGAAG
>QILZ01000040.1 GCA_003233545.1 Spirochaetales bacterium | reverse complement strand
GTAGGAGTTCCGCTGAAATATTCATCCACAAACTTCTCATTTAAACCGACTGCTTCGAATATCTGCGCTCCCCTGTAACTCCTTATGGTAGTAACACCCATCTTCGACATTATTTTTAACAGGCCGTTTTTTAACGCCGTAATGTAGTTTTCCACTGCATCCTGTTCCGTTATATTGTCAGCGATATATCCTTCCGCCTTTAAATCGATTATAGTTTCAAAGGCGAGGTAAGGATTAATTCCGCTTGCACCGAAACCTATCAGAGCTGCAAAGTGATGCACTTCCCGTGCTTCTCCGGTCTCCAGAATAAGTCCGGCAAGATGCCGTTTGCCTTTGCGTACCAGGTAATGATGAACAGCGGATACTGCAAGTAAAGAAGGAACGGCCGCCCTGTCTTCCGATATTCCACGGTCGCTTAAAATGACAATAGAGTGACCTTCGTCTATTTTAGATTCTACCTCCCTGCATAGAGTGTTAAGAGCTCTTTTAAGGGAACCGAGGTGCCCTGTTGTTGCAAACAGCATGGGGACGGTGCAGACCCTTAAATCTCCGATAGAGGAATTCTTAAGGGTCTCAATATCATCATTGGTCAGTATGGGATGCGACAGTTTTAACTGTCTGCAATGTTCGGGTGATTCATTCAATAGATTCCGCTCTTTGCCTACAAAACTCATTAAGGACATAACAAGATTTTCCCTGTAAGGATCTATGGGAGGATTTGTTACCTGGGCAAAAAGCTGCTTAAAATAGTTAAATAACAGTTGAGGCTTTTTCGATAGAACCGCAAGTGCGGTATCATTACCCATCGATCCGATAGGTTCCTTTGAATTTTCCGCCATCGGTGCTATTATTTTCCGTAAATCTTCCAGCGTATATCCGAATGCTCTCTGTATTTTTTTTAAACGGTCTTTATCTATATCAAGTTTGCGCGGAACTCCCAGAAGACCCTTAAGCAGGATACGGTTTTTTTCGAGCCAGTGCCTGTAGGGTTTTCTCCTCGAAATACTCGATTTTATTTCATTATCCTTTATAATTCTCTTTTTTTCCGTATCGACAATGAACATCTTCCCCGGTGCAAGTCTTCCCTTTTCCAGGATATCCTCAGGTTTAAAATCCAGAACACCTGTCTCCGATGCAAGTACTACCTTGCCGCTCTTTGTAATAACATATCTTCCGGGCCTTAGACCGTTCCTGTCCAGCATAGCGCCAACTTTAACCCCGTCCGAGAATGATATTGCCGCGGGGCCGTCCCAGGGCTCCATAATCGCTGCATGATACTCAAAGAATGCTCTCTTATCCTGGGAAATATGAAATCTGGACCCGAAAGCTTCAGGAACCATCATCATTAATGAATGCTCTAAAGACCGCCCGCCCATAGCAAGAAGTTCCAGTACATTATCAAAAATCGCCGAGTCGCTTAAGTGTGCGTCCGTTACCGGAAAAAGTTTCGATATCTCATCCCCAAAAAGCTCCGAGGTAAGGGTCTTTTCCCGTGCCTTCATCTTATTCAGATTACCGCGAAGTGTATTGATCTCTCCGTTATGCGCCATGAGGCGGAACGGCTGTGCGAGAAACCATGAGGGAAACGTGTTGGTACTGTACCGCTGATGGACAAGGGCAAGGGCGCTTACAAAATCTTCATCCTGCAGATCCGTGTAAAAACTTACAAACTGGGTAGATACGAACATTCCTTTATAGACAATAGTCCTGCCGGAGAATGAGGGGATATAAAAGTCGGAAAAATCCCAGCCGGAGTTTGCAGCCTCGCTTTCCAGGCATTTACGCACTATGTAGAGTCTTCTCTCGAAAGCATCCTTATCCTCTTTCTCCGCATCCCCAGGCACTATAAAAACCTGTTTAAAAACGGGCATCTCTCTTCTTGCCTGTTCACCGAGAGTGTCCGGATTTACAGGAACATCCCTCCATCCTAATAGATCTAAGCCCTCTTCCTTAATAACATGCTCGACCATACGCTGTGCAAGTTCCGTTTCCGCTTTCTTCTGTGGAAGAAACAGAAACCCTACACCGTATTCACCGGCTTCCGGAAGATCAAAATCGACTTTCTTTTTAAAGAAGTTATGAGGAATCTGCAGAAGCATACCCGCCCCGTCCCCGGTTTTCATATCTCCGCCTACAGCCCCTCTATGTTCAAGATTACAGAGAATTTCCACTCCTTCCTCCACTATCTTATGAGACTTGGTTCCGTCTATCCGAACAACGAAACCGACACCGCACGAGTCATGCTGGTATTGCGGGTTAAACAGACCTTCTCTTTTCTGCATCATTTTTCAGCCGCCTTATATATATAAATTAAGCGTATATTAATACAGATTTTTGTAATTATGTCAATACAAATAATGCAGGATAATTGCATTGTTTTTTATTTTTTATATAATAGGATTGTATACAGGGAGGAATATAGAATGCTTATAAAAATCTTTCAGGGTGATTACAATAAGGTTCAGAAGGACATCGATACATGGGCCGATGTTTACAAACCTCGGATAGTGGATTTTAAACAGTCAATGCTTGCAGTAGAACACAATGTACTTATACTGATTACAATACTGTACGAGACAACGGAAGGGAGCAAAAAGGTTCAGTATAAAATCGAGAAGTGATAAGCAGGTACTGCAGATATTAAAAACGTCATTCTTATTTTACAAGAGGTCTGTTTTTGGAGATACTTTTTTTTCTAAATTATATACGAAATTATATACGAAATTCCAAGGAGTAAATAATGTACAATTCCGGTAGATTAAACGTTAATAAGCCTGTAAACAGGCTGAGCGGAAGCCTGCCCAGGGTCGGTATACGGCCTGCAATAGACGGACGTTTGGGCGGTGTACGAGAATCGCTCGAAAAGCAGACAATGGAGATGGCTAAAACCGCTGCCCGTATTATAACGGAGAATCTGCACCATTATAACGGAATGCCTGTCGAGTGTATTATTGCGGACAGGTGTATCGGGGGAATAGCGGAGGCGGCAATGGCTGATGAAAAATTTAAACGCCAGGGTGCGGAAGTATCACTGACGGTAACTCCCAGCTGGTGCTACGGTTCGGAAACTATGGACATGGACCCGCTTAGGCCAAAAGCTGTCTGGGGATTTAACGGAACGGAAATGCCCGGAGCAGTTTATCTCGCTGCGGTACTTGCAGCTCACAACCAGAAAGGCCTTCCTGCCTTTGGGATTTACGGGCACAATGTTCAGGATTCCGATGACAGAACCGTTCCTGCCGATGTCAGAACAAAGATTATCAGGTTTATAAAGGCTGCACTGGCAGCCACAACGATCAGAGGCAAATCCTACCTCTCGATGGGCTCGGTTTCCATGGGAATCGCAGGCTCTATTGTAAATGAGGATTTTTTCCAGGATTATCTCGGAATGAGGAACGAATATGTTGATATGTCGGAATTCATCCGGCGTATAGACAATGATATATACGATCCGGATGAATACAAAAAAGCACTTGCCTGGGTAAAAGAAAACTGCAAGGAAGGCCCGGATGATAATCCTCCGGAAAAACAGCGTTCCGGAGAACAGAAGTTAAAGGACTGGGAGTTTGTCGTAAAGATGGCATTAATTGCACGCGATCTCATGACAGGGAACAGCAGGCTCGAAGAAACCGGATA
>QILZ01000287.1 GCA_003233545.1 Spirochaetales bacterium | reverse complement strand
GCGCCGAGTATGATGAAGGCGACAGCTTCTGTAAAACATGCGGGGCACAACTTGGGAAAAAGTGCGGTGCATGCGGAAGTCTTAATCTCGACAATGCGAAATTCTGTTATTCATGCGGTGAACGCCTTTAAAATTATTGTTTTATTGCAGTCTATATTAACGACAGGTAAACAGGCTATTATTTAGGTTATAGTACTGTTTTAAGGTTATAGTACTGTTTTAAGAACAAAGGGGGAATGTAAAAGATGAGTTTTAAGTCCAGGGCTATTTTAATTTTAATGATTCTTTTAGGTGCCGGTTTTGTAACGGCAGAAGAACAGGCGGCACTGCAGGGTGTAATTAACGGCCGCGTGGTAAATGCAAGTTCTGATGACAGTCCGCTTTTTAACGGAGAGGTTTCCCTGCAGACCTATTCCAAAATGACTCTTTCAAATACAAAAACAGCAAAATCTTACAACGGCGGACATTTTTCTTTTAAAGGACTCAAAATAGCAAAGGATATGGTTTACATTGTAAGTGTAAACTACCATGGAGTAGGGTATTTCAGTGATCCGATTGTTTTAAATCCGAAGGTTCCCAGCCATAGTGTTACTCTGCCGGTTTATGAACTGACCGATGATAATGCAAAATTGCTCGTGGTTAACCATCACATGATTATCAGCCCGGCAGAAAAGGGCATTCAAGTAGAAGAGATTATGGTGGTTCGGAATTCCTCTCCCTTTACCTATAAGGGTAAAAACGGATTAGCCTTAAAGCTGTCATTGCCTGTAGGGGCATACGACGTTCGAACCGGCGGAGAGGTAGGAGAAAAAAAAATAACAATAACCGGAGATTCTGTTCTGGTCTATAAACCGGTTACCCCCCAGGGACTGCAGGTAGTTTACTCATATGAATTAAAGACTTCCGGCTCCGTCTTTACACTGACCCGGCCTATAGATTATACGACTGAGAAATTAGATGTATTCTTAAAAATACCGGAAATCAGGGTGAAAAGTGATCAGCTTAAAGCTGAAAAATCTTTTACTGCAGACAATATAAAGTACCTGCACCTGTCCGGCAAAAAACTGGCTCCGGGCGATCCCTTAAAGATACGAATTGAGAATCTGCCGGGGGGGGGAATAGATTTTTTTAAAATCGGTGCTCTTTCCATGATTTTTCTAATTATTATAATGATTGTTCTGTATATTATTTACCAGAAACGGAAAAAAATTTCCGGCAGCTCAAATAAGGATATTTTATCCGAGAAAGAGACACTGATAAAGGATATAGCTTTGCTCGACGATGAATATGCAAAGGGAAATTTAAATGAAGAAGAATACCGTTCTGTGAGAGAAAATAAAAAAAAGCGTCTTCTCGGCATCACTCACAGGATAAATAAGATAAGGTAGATTGTCGAATGGATAAAGATGAAAATGTGATTATCCGGGCGGAGGGGCTTGCAAAATCATTCGGTCATACCCGTGCACTCAAGGGCATCGATCTGACTGTGAGATCCGGTGATTTCTGGTTAATCTTCGGGCCCAATGGTGCCGGTAAAAGCACTCTCATTGGAATTCTGGCAACTCTTTTAAAGCAGACCAAGGGGAAACTGACCATCGATGGTATACATTCGGGAAACGATATTGTCGAACTCCGCCGAAAAATAGGGGTAATCAGCCATCAGACTTTTCTTTACGGTGATCTTACAGCCTATGAAAATCTTTCCTTCTATGGACGCCTTTATGGAATCGATAACCTTAAAACAAAAGTGACCGGTATGCTCGCTGAAATGGGACTGGCGGATTGGGCTGATGAACGGGTTCGGAATTTTTCCAGAGGAATGCAGCAGCGGCTTACCATCGCAAGAGCCCTTTTGCACGGGCCCTCGATTCTGCTGCTGGATGAACCGGGTACGGGACTGGACCAGCATGCTATGAGACATTTTTATCACCTGCTCGGTGATTTACACTCGCAGAAACAGACAATTTTAATGACGTCGCATAATCTTACTATCGGGCTGGAAAGATGTACTCACCTTGCAATTCTGGCCGGGGGACGTATCGTATTCAGTGCGCAAAAGTCAGAACTGGACGGTAAAAATTTCGAGGAAATCTACTTTTATTACACGGAAAAAGAAAGAAAATGAAATATTTTAAAAAGGTATTGGCAATTACAGTTAAAGATTTGCTTCTCGAAGCTCATACAAAGGAGCTTACACCGGCAATGCTCATATTTTCTCTAATTGTCATTGTAATTTTTAACTTTTCTTTCGAGCCCGGAATGCAGAATTCCGATATTATCACACCGGGGATTCTATGGATTGCCTTTGTATTTGCAGGAATGCTGGGACTTGCACGTTCCTTTGCCGAAGAGCATGAGCAGGAGGCGATAAGGGGACTGATGCTGGCACCTGTGGATCATAGTGCAATTTACCTCGGAAAGACGCTTAGTAATCTTGTTTTTCTTTTTTGTGTGGAGATAATCAGTGTTCTGGCATTCGGAATATTCTTTAATATTAATATTTTTCCGATCCTGCCCGGATTGGCTGTAGTTCTGGGGCTGGCAACACCGGGATTTGTGGCTGTAGGAACTCTTTATGCAGCCATGGCATCGAATATACGCTTAAGGGAGATTCTTCTTCCTGTACTGCTCTTTCCGATTATTGTGCCGGTTTTAATTGCTGCTGTTAAGATAACGGGAGTTGTACTAAAAGGGCAGCCGTTATCCGGTGTAAGCGGCTGGCTGAACCTTCTTGCCGCTTATGATGGAATATTCATTATTGTCGGTGTATTAACATTCGAATACGTTATAGAGGAATAGTTAGGGAGGAATTATGAAAAAGATGGATATTGCCGTATTTGTACTGGGTATACTTACATTTCTCGCTATATCGTTGAGCCTGTATATGGCTTTTATTTACACACCTTTGGAGAAGACTATGGGAGCGGTACAGAAAATATTTTATTTTCATCTTCCGCTGGCCTGGATCGGGTTTCTTGCTTTCTTTATCGTTTTTCTTGGCGGGGTATTATACCTTATAACAGGATCGATCAAGTGGGATAACCTGGCGTATTCTTCGGCCGAGATAGGTGTTGTATTCAGTACGCTGGTTCTTATAACCGGGTCTATATGGGCTAAAAGGGCATGGAATACCTGGTGGACATGGGATCCAAGGCTGACCACTATGCTCATACTCTGGATGATATACGTAGGTTATATAATGATGAGAAATGCCGTCGATAATATAGAAAGGCGTGCGAAAATCTCAGCCGTTATAGGCATTGCAGGTTTTGTGGATGTGCCGATCGTTTTTATGGCAATCCGCTGGTGGCGGACCATGCACCCTCTGCTGATAACAAGCAAGGGAATGGGGCTTGCTCCCTCCATGCTTACCGCACTTTTTGTATCTCTGGCATCCTTTACTCTGTTGTATGTGTATCTTCTGCTGATCAGGGTAAGGCTGGGCACGGCCATGAATATTGCGGAAGAGATTAAGATTCGATTAAGCGATAAATTATAATAGGAGGAATGTATGAAAAGTTTATGGTATCTTTTTGCTGCATATATGATAATCTGGTTTTTAATCTGGAGTTATACAATGTGGATCGGCAGGAAACAAACACGTTTATTCAGAGAGATCGAACGGCTTAAAGTTCTCCTCGCCAAACATGATTTATCCGAATGACAGGCTGTCTGCCGGCGGCTGTCTATACATATAAGATTTAATTTAAAGATGTGCTTCTCTTTTTTTATTTAAGCGGTGGTTTACCTGCCGCAGCACTTTTTATACTTTTTCCCGCTGCCGCAGGGACAGGGATCGTTCCTGCCGGTCTTTATTCCCGGTGAGGATTTTTCTTCCCCGTATTTTTC
>QILZ01000001.1 GCA_003233545.1 Spirochaetales bacterium | reverse complement strand
GAGCTGGAAAGTGAGATTGGCGACTCAAAAAGGCTTCTTAAAGGGAAATTTGCAAAATATCTCGATACTGTGATTAATAAAATATATATAATTAAATAACCTTGACAGCAATTTATCAAAAGCTTTAGAATTATTTTGTGTTTAAAGCACGAAAAATCAATAATCAAAAAGGGGGAGTTTTATGAAAAAGCTCAACAAACTAGTCCTCATTGCTTTGCTGTTGTCTTTTCTGCCTGGTTTTCTTTTCGCAAAAGGGCAGCAGGAAAAACCAAAGGTGACCTTTTACTGGGCATTGTACGATGGATTAACGGAAGATTTCAGAGCAAACCTTCAGAATGCTTTTATGAAGGCGAATCCGGATATAAAGCTGGATATTGTACCTGTTCCCTGGAAAAATATGCACGATAAGATTACAACATCTCTTGCAGGCGGTAATCCTCCGGAAATATCCGTAATAGGAACAAGATGGCTTCTTGAATTAATGGGTTTAAATGCAGTTGACGAAGTGACACCTTACGTGAGCAAGGCTACTCTGGATAACATAGCCCCGGGTGCAATGGAAGCTAAGATAAAAGGCAAGCTGATGGGTCTTCCCGTTGCTGCCGGTGCAAGAATAATGGCAATTAATACAAGCATTACAACCAAGGTTCCGATGACCATGGAAGAACTCGAGAAGGATGCTATGGCCGTTAACGATCCTCCGAAAGTATATGGCCTGATTATGCCGGGCAAAAAGCATACAGAGCTTACCGACTTTGCTTACTACCTGTTGGCTGCCGGAGGCTACTTTTTTGATATTAATTCTGACGGAAGCTATGGAAAATGTGCAGTAAATTCTCCTGCGGGAGTTAAAGCGCTTACCTTCATGAACAAGCTGGCCAATGTCGATAAGGTCGTACAGAAAGGTTATCTCTCGATGGATAGAATGGGTTCCCATCCTGTCTTTTACGCGGGGAAAGCTGCATATGTGTTTATAGGGGCTTGGGTAGAATCGGCTATGAAACAGGCCAATGCAAAATTTAAAGTTAAATATGCACAGATTCCTCCCTTCGCCGGCAACAAATCTACTCCCTTGATCATTACGGACTCTATTGCAATTTTTAAAGATGCCAAGTATAAGAAAGAAGCAGGGAAGTTCCTCGATTTCTTCTATCAGGATAAATGGAAAGCCAAATTCGACGAACTTGTCGGGTTCCCTCCTGTAACAATCTCCGCAAGCAAGCTGCCGCAGTTCCAGTCACCGCTGTACAAGGCATTAGGAGTGGCTGCACTGAACGCCAGAGGCTGGCCTTTAATGGAAGGCTGGGCCGAATACTCGGATATAATCTGGGATGCAAATCAGAAGGTATTTCTTGGACAGATGACTCCTAAGGCCGCTCTTGACGAAGCTGCTGCCAAAATAGATAAGGCGCGGGGAATGTAATTCGATAAAACACAAATAAGTTTTATAAATTAAAACACAGAGGGTCAGACCCTCTGTGTTTTTCTAAAGAGAGAAGGTAATGGCTGACCGGGTAATTATCGGAAAAAGATCAAAATGGTGGAACGAAGAAACGCGGCTTGCCTATCTTCTACTCTTTCCTGCTGTTTTCGTTCTTGTCGCTTTTATGTTCTATCCTATTGTTTACGTGTTTTTAATGTCTTTTTTTAATGCGGATAAGCTTGGGAGGCTCAGGGCTTTTTCCGGTCTTAAGAATTATAGAACATTATTGGCAACAAAGGAATTCTGGAAGGTAACTGGACGCTCTATTATCTGGACAGCCGTCGGTGTATTTTCCAAAACAATATTCGGACTTGTAATAGCGCTTCTTTTAAATGTCGAATACCGCGGCAGAAAGTTTTCACGGATGCTCTTTATTGTTCCGTGGGCATCTGCGGTTCCTATCAGTGCAATGCTCTGGATGTGGGTTTACAACCCGGAATTCGGTTTACTTAACTATACACTGGAAGTTACAGGATTGTGGAAAAACCCGCCGATATGGCTTGGGAAACCCATATCGGCCTTCGTTGCCTGTATGTGGGTCGATATATGGATAGGTATACCCTTTATGGCACTTGTTTTTCTTGCAGGGATGCAGTCGATTCCTTCGGAGCGGTATGAATCTGCTTATATCGACGGTGTTAATTCAGTACAGAAATTCTTTTATATTACTATTCCCGGTATCGGGGAACTGCTTATGATTGCAACATTGCTTTCCAGTTTGTGGACCTTTAACGACTTTAATGTTATCTATATTCTTACAAGGGGCGGGCCTGCTAATTCTACAAACATACTTATCACTTCTGTGTATCAGTATGGTTTTGAATGGCTTAAATTTAATACGGCCTCTGTAATGGCGGTTGTTACGTTCCTGATTCTTTCGGTAGTCAGTATTATATATGCGGGAATATATTTTAAAAGGGAGGGTGAATGATGAAGTGGAGAAACAGATCAAAACCCTTTGTAATTATCATTACCATTCTGCTCCTGCTGTTTATACTTTTCCCTTTCTTTGTGATGATATCGACAATGTTAAAATCAGGGGAGGGAGTTTACACGGCTCCGCCCAATTGGATTCCAAAAAAGATTATGTTTTCCAACTTTATCACGGTGTGGACAGAGTATGACCTTTTGGGCTATTTCGAAAGCAGTTTAATCATTGCGATAGGTGCGACTATTCTTAATACGCTCTTAAGTGTTCCTGCTGCTTATGCCGTGGCAAGGTTAAAATTCCCGGGCAGGAAAACAATTCTTTACATGTTCCTTGTCATTCAGATGTTCTCGCCTGTAATTGTTGTTATTTCGCTCTTTAAGATTATAGCAGGGATTCATCTTCTCGATACTTATCTAAGTCTTATATTGACGGATACTGTTTTTACTCTTGCATTTACAACATGGATGATGAATGGATATTTTAAGTCTATTCCGCTCGATATAGAGCAGGCAGCTTTAATCGACGGCTGTACGAGGGCTCAGACCATAACAAAAATCATGCTTCCTATTGCAGTTCCGGGACTTGTTACTACAATGATCTATACATTTATCTTTGCATGGAATGAATTTCTATTTGCCCTTACATTTATAAAGTCGAGGTCCAAAATGCCGTTAACAATCGGCCTTTATAATTTTGTCGGTAGATGGTCCACTCAATGGCAGTACCTGACGATGTCGGCATTTCTGGCTATAATCCCGGTTCTTTTTCTCTTCTACATAATTGAACGCCGGCTTGTCGCAGGTCTTGCAGGAGGGGCTGTTAAAGAGTAGTTGGGATTTACAGGAGGCATTAAAAAAATGAATAGTTTAAAGGAAATAGCTGGTTCTTCATGTCTTCCGTTGGAGGATATAGCTGCCATTGAAGCCGCTGTTCTAAAAACGGGATATTTTACACCTGAAAAGGCGAGGTTGGAACTAAAATGGTTTGCCGTCGATCTCGGAATAGATGAATATTATTTTAAGACGGCAGGTACAAAAGAGATCGCCGAACATCTCATTGCGCTAAGTGCTTCCAAATTGGTTTCCGAACACGGAGGTACCGGTTTCGGAGTGCAGTTGATAAATGAGAGGGATGACAGGGCTACATATATCGTGGAAGAAGAATCTTCCGGAACGGAAGAGATAGAAAAGAGGATAGAACAGCGTTATCCGATGTTCAGAATAGAGAGTTATCAGGCAAAAG
>QILZ01000079.1 GCA_003233545.1 Spirochaetales bacterium | reverse complement strand
CAGTATTCCAATGCAGCAAAAAGTGCATTACCGCTGTCATTTTCATCGCTTTTACTTGTTATAAAGGAAACGTATTCGGCCATTTCTTCGAAATTCTGCTTTTGGAAACATTCATTTCGCTTCCGGTTAAATTCATTCCATTTTTCCAGGTATTTAAAACCCTGACCTTCATCCCGCACTATGAGCCGTGCATGGGTATCACTGAGGATCATTATGATTTCCGTGCTTTACTGCATTTTTGATAATCTCGCTGATCTGCTGTTCAAGAAGGTTTATTTCCTTTATTTCAGGCGGAGCTTTTTGAACAACGAGTAGGGTAAAGTATCGAATCTGCCGGAAATCGCTTACAAAATTTTTATGGAACATTCCTTTTTTATCGAAGAGCTTGTTGCTTTCATCTACGATTATCTTTTTTGCCTCTGTCATTCCTCTTAACTCCTATATAATTTCCTTTATCTGTTCTATACCGTCTTTTACCGATTGTGCTATTTTAAAATATCCCATAAGTTTGGTAAGCTCTATTACCTTTTTTACAGAACCCGTTACATTTACGATTCTCAATATCATGTTCTTCTTTTTCAGTTCGGAGTGTATATATATTAATGCACCGATTCCACTGCTGTCCATATATTCTACATTTTCGAGATTTATTATATAGTACTGTATGTCTTTCGCTATCATTGAATTGATGACATTTTTTACATCACCGGCATTGTACATATCCATATCACCGTTAATATCCACTATGTAGATTGATGAGTACCGTCTTAATTTAATTTCCATAGAGCAAAGTTTAACTCCTTTTCCTAACCAATTTTCATAACAATTAATGTCTGATCATCGTGTTGTTTCGTTTTATCTGCAAAAGTCGTTAACTCGGATTTTATTTTGCCGATTATTTCCTGTGCCGTGAGGTCCTTGTGTTTCTGTATTATCCCGGTAAGCGACTGCAGTGAGTATTGATTTCCGTGTATATCCATAGTTTCGATAATACCATCCGTGTAGAGTACTACAAGGTCATTTGTGTTCAGTTTAAAACGCCGCTGTGCATACTTTGTGGCGCTTTCCACTCCGATCGGCAGGCCCGGGGTGTCTACCTGGATAAACTTGTTTTCATTGTTTTTAAAGACCAGCATAGGAAGATGGGCGGCATTGGAATATACGACTTCCTGCTTTCTCCGGCTGTATGTAAGGAAGGAGAGAGTGGCAAAATGATCCGTACTTATACTCCCCGTGATACCTCTGTTTATCCATGTCAGTATCGTTGCAGGCTCATGTTTGGCTGCCACGATTAACCGTAAAATCGTACGTATCATAACCATTACAAGTGCTGCAGAAACACCTTTTCCCGCAACGTCGCATATAAACAGACCGATCCGGTCGTTATCGAATTCTATCATGTCGAAGTAATCACCGCTGACACCCTTTGCAGGCTGGTTAAAAGCGGCAAGGGTTAAATTCGGGATTTCAGGAAAATCAGCAGGCAGCAGTTTCTGCTGGATTTCCGCTGCAGTATCCACATCCTGTTCGATTTCCCGTTTTTCCAGTACTTCCATGTATGTATATAAATTGTCTATGGTAACGGAAGCAGCATCTGCAAATGTCTTAAGGTGTTCGACATCCCTTTCATTAAAGTATTGATTTTCTATACGCTTTACAGTGGAGAGAACACCTAAGATTTTTCCGGAAACAATAAGCGGTACGACTATTATGGAGCTTATATAGAGAATATCGTTGCCGGTATTGTACTGCATTCTGTGATCTTCCGACGAATTTCTTATAAAGATAGGTTTTACTGTTTTAACCGCCTCTCCGAGGATTGTTTGTCCGATTGTTATCGGGGTATCTTTAAAGTAGCGCTTTACACTGCTTGCCTTAACTTTTATGACCTCGGGAACCTCATATAGAGGCGGGAACAAGCCCTGGGTTGCCCTGACATTTAGTTTATCTTCGTATTCATCGAGCATCAGTATTGTTCCGGCATCCGCACCGATATTATTTACAGCGGAAGAAACGATAATGTGAAGTATTTCTTCGAGATTTATTTTGTTGGTAAGTGCATTTCCGAAATTTTTCATAAAGTCGAACATGGATTCGAGGTTGGAGGAAATAAAACTAATTGTTTCCTCTTTATCCGAGTAAAAGAGAATAATATATAAAGACAGTATGTATGCATGAATAAAGTAATAGACCGGAATAACAATAAGCTGAATCATTCTATTCTCATAGCCGAACAGCAGGGTAATAAGGCTGAACAAGGCAAAAAAAGTAATAACCATGTTACGGCTTTTAAGAATTATCTCCGATTCTTCCGTATTGTACTCAGAAACAAGGCCAAGGCATAATGCAAGGTAAATAATATCTGCAATAAGGGCAACATTTAACATGTACAAAGGGAGATTAACTATGCGGAAGTAGGTATTGGCAATTACGGCACCGAAGAAAAGTATGTTAAAGAATAAATAAAACCGGTCGGAATTTTTCTTTCCCGTATAATGTCGAAGCCAGAGAATGTAGAGAGATATAACCATGAATTCCGATACGTAAATAATATAGCTGAGATTAATAATTGAAAACAGAATATCCCTGGCAATTAAAACGGCAATAATATATCCGAAAACCGCGGCCGGCTTTTCCTTTTTTATACGCATCGTCAGGACAAACAGTAAAAGTAAAAACAGTTCTACAAATATTTTAATCCATAATGAGGGTATCAGCATATACTATTCTTTCTCCTTCATCAGAACGGAAACTGTTTTCATAAGACGGTTAAAAGATTTTGCCAGTGTCCCGATTTCATCCATGCGTTTTATGGGAATTGTCTCCACATCGGTTAAACCCCGGCTTACCTTGTCTACCGTTATTGTCAATTCCTCGATCGGCCTGGTTATCTGGTTGCTTACAATTATACCGAATCCGAGTGCAATAATTATAATGAATGCAAGAGCGACAATAATGAGTTTTCCGCTTGCCCGGACGGGCTTTAGTATCTGTTCCCTCGAGACAATAATTCCGACACTCGATATTATTGTCGTAATAGGAGCATAGGCCAGGTAGTAAACTTCCCTGTCGGCGGTACTGTACGGTTCTATGCCTGCTTTTCCGCTGACCATTTTCCCTACAATATCATTAAACGCATTGTTCTCCGTATTAAGGAAATTATCACTTTTATATATAGTATTCCACTGTGTATTTTTTGTATTTACCTTAGAACTTACAATAACTTTTCCCAGCCGGTCTACCATAAAGGATGAGCCCTTATAACCGATTCGCATCGATATTATGTCATGCTGGATCGTATCGAGGAGTACATCGAACCCGGCAACGCCGACAAGCTTGCCTGCGGCATTGTAAACCGGTGCCGCGCATGTTACTGTTAATTTTTTGGTATTTGCATCGACATAGAGATTTGTCCAGATAGTTCTCTCTATCCCTAATTGCTTTGCCTTAATGTACCAGGGACGCTTGCGTACTTCAAAACCCTTAAGAGTTTCTATTACGGCGACGGTCTTTTCATTATTAAAAACCGTAATTCCCGTTTCCGTGCCCATATACCCTAAGGTAATGTAAGGGTTGTTGGATACTACTGCATCGAGCACTTGTCCGATTCTCTGCAGTCGCAGCATCTCGGTATGATCCTCTTTTTCTATTTGATCGTTTCCGTAGCCTTTTCCTGTCCATGGAAGCAGTAACCGCCGTTTAAGGTCTGCATTTGGGGCAGGTGTCGAATAGACGATCTGTGCATACCTGCTTACGGATTGTACCTCCTGCTGAATTCTTTCGAAGATGTAATTGTAGCCTATTGCTTTTTCATAAACCAACTGTTTTAAATTGCTCTGCGCCTGAGATAACAGTGATTTCTGATTTTCATAAATAGCAA
>QILZ01000078.1 GCA_003233545.1 Spirochaetales bacterium | reverse complement strand
AAACTTCAGAAATAGAAGCCATAAACCGCATTCGTAAGCTTTCTTTCGAAATGCCGTTTAAAAAGGACTCTACTAACGGGATATCATCCTTGACAGCGGGTTTAAGGAAGATACCTTTCCCGTTTCTTAATAATACATGCTCTTTATAAGCAAGACCCTCTGGTATAATTCGAAACATAAATCTCTATACCCATTTAATAACCTGCTGTATATATAAAAAGGAAGTCTTAAACAAGTGTTAAATACCTCCTTACCCGGGAAAAACTACTCCGGGAAAAGCTACGCCATTTTTTTTATCTCTTCAACAATATTCGGATTTGCCAGGGTCGATATATCTCCCACGTCCAGTTTATTCGCAACGGCAGATAATACCCTGCGCATTATTTTACCCGAGCGCGTTTTAGGCATATCCGGTACTATCCAGACTTTCCCGGGTTTAGCAATCGGACCGATTTCGGCAGCTAAAGTATCGATAACTTTCTTTTTAAGTTCCGCACTTGCCTTTATCCCGGGCTTAAGAGAAACAAAAATGTGAGGAATTTTCCCCTTAATCGGATCGGCAACAGGAACCACTGCAGCCTCACCGACTTCACTAACCATTAATGCGGCGGACTCTAACTCCTTGGTACCTAACCGGTGCCCTGCGACATTAATAACATCGTCTATTCTTCCCAATATACGAAAATATCCATCCGGCGCTTTTACAGCCCCGTCACCGGCAAAATACGGCCAATCATGCCAATCTTTACTCTGAGGATTTTTATTGTACCGCTTATAATATTCATTAACAAATCGTTTATCATCACCCCAGATCGTCTGCATTAAGCCCGGCCAGGGATTTTGAATACAAATGTTACCGGCTTTCCCCGAACCTGCAGGAAGTATATTACCCTCATCATCAAAGATAACCGGATATATACCTGGTACTCCGGGTCCTGTACTTCCCGGTTTCATATTGTGAATCGCCGGGACAGTTGAACATAAAAATCACAGTTGAACATAAAAATCCTCCTGTCTCGGTCTGCCACCATGTATCGACAATAACCGCTTCCTTTTTTCCAATTACATTATAATACCACCTCCAGACCTCCGGTTCTATCGGTTCACCAACGGTAGTCATATGTTTAAAGGAATAATTATATTTTGCAGGTTCATCCGGCCCGACTCTTCTTAGTGCACGAATTGCGGTCGGAGATGTATGGAAAATGTTTACATCCAATTCTTCGGCAATTCGCCAGGGTCTTCCCGGGTCAGGATAAGTAGGCACACCTTCATAAATTACCGATGAAGCTGCTAAAGCAAGCGGACCATACACAATGTAGGAATGTCCTGTAATCCAACCGATGTCTGCCATACACCAATAAACATCTTCCGGATGAATATCCTGGATATATTTGGATGTACCTGTGACATAAGCGAGATAACCGCCAATCGAATGCTGTGCACCTTTCGGCTTACCGGTTGTACCGGAAGTGTACATCAGGAATAAAGTATCTTCGGAAGAGAGTTTTTCCGGTTCGACCTTAGCATTGCGATAATTTTTAAGTAAATCATTAACAATAAAATCACGCCCTTCTACCAATGGAGTCCTGGCAGAATATTTACCCGGATAACGCTGCCAGATAAGAACTTTTTCGATTTCTTGCCCTCTTTTTAAAGCTTCGTTATAAGCAATATCCGCTTTTTCTTTATGATCGAGAAGTTTTCCGCTTCTATAATATGAGTCTGCGGTAATTAAAACTTTGCTTTTTGCATCCGCAACTCTATCGGCACAGGCTTTACCGGAAAACCCGGAAAAAACCTGTGAATGAATCACACCAATCCGTGCACAGGCAAGCATTACAACTGCAAGCTCCGGAATCATGGGCATGTGTAATGTTACCGTATCTCCTCTTTTAAGTCCGCAAAAATCTTTTAATAAAACGGCAAATTCATTTACTTTTACGTATAGTTCCTGATAGGTTATATGCCGGATAGGTTCATTCTCCGGCTCCGGGACAAAATGGATTGCGGTTTTATTTTTGTACTTCGGTAAATGCCTGTCTATGCAATTGTAGCTTGCATTTAATTTACCGCCGACAAACCATTTAAAGAACGGAGGATTACTCGAATCGAGAATGTTATCGTAAGGTTTATACCAGTCCAGCATATCTGCAAATTCTTTATAACAACCGGGGAAATTATCAATACCAAATCTTTCCAGGATTTTCCGATCGGTAACATTTGCCTGTGCTATAAATTTTTCAGAAGGTTTATAGTAATTCTCTTCTTTCCAATGAACCGAAATCTGAGCTTCCGAAACTTCTTCTTCATTTTTCCTGTCATTCATAGATTAACTCCTTAATTGTATTACTCGTTATTGCCTTTACTTTAACGCTCGTTCCCAAAGGAGCCTGCCGAAAATCCATCTTCCGGCACAGTAAGGTACACTCCATGTCCGATATTTAATAAGTGTCACCTGCATATCTCTTTAACCCGCCCCACATCTCCGCTGTCCAATCTTACTTTTATGCCATGAGGATGTGAAGGAGAATTTGTCAGGATATCTTTGACAACTCCTTCGGTTAATTTACCGTTTTTCTGGTCCTGCTTTAATACTATCCTGACTTTAAGGCCTTGCGTTATATTTAATCTTTTTTTTCCATCCATAATAATATTATACCCTCCGGACTACTATCATAAACAGCCATCGATTTTTTTACAATAGTTGTACTATCCATTCGAAATGCTTTGTCACAGGTTCATTAAATAGCCGGGGGTTATGGGAATTCTGTTTACAGGCCTGCCTAATGCATTCTGCACGGCAGCAGCATAAGCGGGAGCAGCTCCGACAAGAGGAAGCTCACCGGCTCCTTTTGCACCGTAAGGTCCGTACGGCGAAGGACTGTTTACAAATGCAACTTTTATTTCGGGCAAATCCCGTGCCGTGGGAATAATATAATCGGTTACCGATGCCTGTCTTATTCTGCCGTTTTCTTCCGTCATAACCTCCATTCCAGCCCATCCGATACCCTGCGTAATACCTCCGCGCATCTGTCCTTCCGCTATCTTCGTATCGAGGGGCATTCCTATATCATACACTCCCCAAATTCCTGTCGGCACAACTTCGAGAGTAAGAGGATCCACTTCCACTTCCACTACATTAATACCCCATGCATAATCCGGATACGCATTACCATGAAAAGTATCCTGATCCCACTCTATTTCTTCCGGCTGCCGGTACTGCTCTTCCACAGTGATTTCCTCAACAGACATTTTCTCCGCCAGCTTTCCTTTTAATTCTTCAGCTGCCCGCAGTACAATTCCTCCTACGATCATTGCAGTACGCGATGCCACAGTCGGCCCTGAATCCGGCACTCTGTCCGTATCCGGATTACTATAGATAATCTTTTCCAGAGGAATGTTCAGAGTATCCGATACTATTTTCCGCAATGTTGTCTGAGCACCCTGCCCCATCTCCGTACTCGACACAAGCAGTTCCGCCCTGCCGTCTGCAAGCAGTTTAAGTTTAACCCTGCCCTTAATCTTCTCTTTTTCTCCGCTTCCCGTAAAACCGCATCCGTGATTAAAAATAGAGATACCGATACCCTTACGTTTTTCGAACACCCCTTTCGAATCTCCGCCCTTTACGTTTTCAGCGTACACACTACCCCCTGTGTTAAAGGACGAATATTCCCTGTACTTCTTAAGGTAGCCGGAAAGAGAAAATGCTTTTTTAAGCATTTCCGGCAGTTTTATATCCCCCCTGATCTTTCCTCCCGTAACCGTATAATCACCCTCTTTAAGTAAATATTTACTCTTAAACAGGGCAGGTACCTCTCCTGCTTCCAAAGCTATACGATTCATATGCATCTCTATCGCAAAAACGGCCTGGGGTCCGCCGAATCCGCGGAAAGCTCCTTTAGGAACATTATTCGTGCGGAAAGCTCTTCCCCGTACCCTGACATTCTGAATATTATAGGCTCCGGTTGCGGCAAATACCGACCGTTGAAGCACTACGGAGGACAGCCCTTCATAAGCCCCGCCGTCAAGTTTTATATCTATGTCCATACCGGTTATTCCGCCGGAACTGTCTAAAAATGTTTTTATATGGATTTTCGACGGGTGCCGCTTTGTTGTTGTTACTATATCTTCCAGCCTGTTAAAAACCATTTTTACGGGTTTTCCTGTTTTGTATGCTGCGAGAGCAGCATAGAACGATATAAGAGAGGGATAATCTTCCTTGCCTCCGAAAGCCCCTCCCGTTGTTGTCTGGATGATACGTATTCTCTCATCACTAAAACCAAAAGCCTGAACCAGCGCACCCTTAACATAGTAAGGGCACTGCATGGAACCATACACGGTAATTTTACCGTCACGGTATTCGGCTATTACACCCTGAGGTTCTAAGTAAATATGCTCCTGAATTCCTGTCGAGTACGTATCCTCTATTACACGTGATGCCTCTGATTCGGCTGCAGCCGGCCCGCCCTTTTTAAGGCTGTAATCGACGAAACAACTGTTCTTTATCTCCGCATCTTCCATGGTAAAAACCGCATCCGAAGGAATATATTCGATCCTTATTTCGCTTAAAATCTTATCTATCTCCGCCCTGTCCGGGCCTGCAACTATGAGTATCGGTTCTCCGATATGGTTTACAGTATCTTCAGCAAGAAAGGGCCAGTCATC
>QILZ01000320.1 GCA_003233545.1 Spirochaetales bacterium | reverse complement strand
TGGCCATTTACTCTCTCCTCTATCCGCTAAACAAGTTTCTGCATTAAATCTACAACTCTGGTGGAATATCCCCATTCGTTATCATACCATGAAAGCACTTTAACAAAACCATTTCCTATAATCATGGTAAGAAGTGAATCATAGACAGAGGAATATGTGGTGCCTTTAATGTCTGCGGAAACTATAGGCTCATCGGTATATCCGAGTATGCCTTTCATCCTTCCTTCGGAAGCCGCTTTCATTGCTGCATGAATATCCTCGACAGACACTTTCTTTGCAAGTCTTACCGTAAGATCAACAATAGAACCGGTCGGCGTCGGAATCCGCATTGCCATTCCGTTAAGTTTTCCGTCTAATTCGGGAATAACGAGCCCGACTGCTTTGGCCGCTCCTGTTGTCGTAGGAATTAACGAAAGAGCTGCACTTCTGGCTCTCCTTAAATCCTTATGCGGCAGATCGAGAAGTTTCTGATCATTCGTATATGAATGAATAGTAGTCATAAGGCCTTCCACTATACCGAAATTATCATTTAATACTTTAGCGATCGGAGCAAGACAGTTGGTCGTGCACGAGGCATTGGAAACAACAAGATCACCGGGCTTCAGCATTTCATCGTTTACACCTAAAACTATAGTTCTATCCACTTTATCCTTTGCAGGTACGGTTAAAATTACCTTTTTTGCTCCTGCCTCTATATGCATTGCAGCTTCGTCTCTTTTTCTAAAAACGCCAGTGGACTCTATAACAACATCTATGCTGTCATCCTTCCACGGAAGCTCCCTCGGATTACGAATTGCAGATATTCTGATCTTTTTTCCGTCAACAACAATGCTCTCGTTATCTACCTCTACCTTTTTATCATAAACACCATATGTGGAATCGTATTTAAGCAGATGGGCAAGAGTTTTGGGATCTGTAATATCATTAATTGCAACAATATCGATATTCTTTCTTTCCAGGGCAATTTTAAAAACATTCCTTCCGATTCTTCCAAAACCGTTAATTGCTACTTTCATCTTCTTCCTCCTCGATCTATCCTGTTTTATTTTAAGTATTTAGTAGGAATATATGCAAAAGAAAAACATATGTCAATTGTATTTACAGTTTAAAAATACGCTGTAAAAGATTTTTATTTTTTTCCTTTTTTTTCTCTTTCCTTTCAGTTTTTTTTAGCTGATATATTATTTCATCCCCGGGATTAATGAGATCAAAGAAACCGTTTTTAATCACGCGGCCTTCGGAAACCATCTCATCGACAGCGCTCACCTTGAATTTACCGACAATATCCTTTTTTTTATAGAGAAATCCCATCTGCTCTGTGTTAAACGTTAATCCGCCTTTCTTTATAATAAGAAGCTCATCGTTCTTCTTAACATTATTAAAACGTCCTATGTCAATAATTCCCAGATTAAAACTCCTCTTAAGCAGTTTTCCCCTGACCGGCAAAAATTCGTACAGTTTCCTTGCAATACTTACAACAGCATCCCTGATTCTGTCATTTCCTGTCCTGTATTCCTTAAAATACCCGAGTTTGGAACCGGTTCTTGTAAGATATAAGCCGGCATCCGTTAAAAAATCACGTTCCGCTTCATTATACTGTACAATCAGAAATAAATTCGAGAATTCTTTCCTCGCTCTGTTAAAAGCGCTTTCAAAATCATTCGCCGTTCCCGAGTACTTTACGTTTATATTGTAGTATTCAAGTACATAACTTTTAAAATACTCTAAAAAATCTTCGGGGAAAAAAGGATGAACGGAAATATTTCCGTTTTTATCAGGAGGTATAAGAAAGATACTCACAGTATATTTATTTCGTTGTATCGAATACTGATCGATATCCCACCTTTTTGCGACACTGTTCATATCCAGGCTGCTGTATATCTCTATTTCATCAAGAATGTCAGGATCGTTGTGGCCGAGTTTTTGTATAACCTTTAGTTCATTAAGATACTTAATCGGATATCCGTATGCTTTAAAAATACCTGCATAGGCCAGCCGGGCAGTCATGGACTCGGGTTCGAGCATTAATGACCGCCTGTACTCCTCTTTTGCAGTATCGAGATAATTTTGTGATTCAAAAAGCAGCCCCCTTTTATAATGATATAGGCTTAATCGTTTTCTTACGGGATCTTTTATTCCGGTCTTTTTTAAAGCAAGATTTTCAAGAGTAATTCTTACAACCTCATCCTCCGGAAAAGAATTAAGGATAGTGAAAAAGCTGTTAAAGGCCTTTTTATAATCACCCTGCCGTTCATAAACGATACCCTGCAGATACCAGGCGGGTTCATTATCCCTGTCCATATTGATAACTCCCCGTAACTGCTTCTGTGCATCTTTAAAATCACCGGATAAAATATAAACCCGGGCAAGAAGCAGCTTAGCTCCTTCATGACGGGCAGCCAGCGAAACAGCCGTTTCGAGGTGCATTCTTGCGGACTTTAAATCCCCTCTCTTCAGGAAATACCTCCCTGCGGCAATCTGAACATCCGGATTATTGGAATGATATTTCAGGGCAAGTTCCAGATAACTTTGAGAAATCTTTTCCTCCCCGAGGTCTTCATAGATAAGAGAAAGGGATAAGAGTGCACGTTGACTTTCCGGCGACAGTGTGAGTGTTTCGATATACCGTTTTGCAGCTGTCCTTTTCTGTCCTACGGCAATATCAAGCTCCGCCATACCAAATCGGGCATTGAGGTTGTTGGGCTGAATGACCAGTACCCTGTTAAAGGCCTCCCTTGCCTTATCGGGATTACCGAGACCTATTTCTATCCTGCCTTCCAAAGAATAGAGATCAACATTGTTTTTATCGTATTTCTGCGCTAACTTTACATATTTTAAAGCTTCATTATATTCGCCCGTTTTTAGAAAACATTCCGAAAGCGCAATCATAGGCAGAAAATAATGAGGATTCTTTTGCAGAGATGCCCTGAATTTTTCTATTGCCCTGCCGTAGTTCTGTTCGTACCTCGCTTTTTGCCCGTCTTTATACAGGAACAGCGCATCATCCGCAAAAAGCAGAAAACGGCCGGGAAAGGGGATGAAAAAAATCAAAAGCAATGTTATTTTTACCCTTTTAAACATTCCCGTTTTCACCTTTTTTAATCACAATTTTAACGTTGCTTATCTTATGTCCTTCCATATCATGAATAATAAAATCCATATTCCTGTACCCGACCTTTTCGTACTTCACAGGTATTTTACCGAAAAGGTTAAATACAAAACCGCCCAGCGTATCAAAATCATCCTCGGGAAGATTTATGGACAGCCCGGAGTTTAAATCTTCGAGATTAATTCTTGCATCACAGATGTATGTATTATCACCGATTTCAATAATCTCTTCCGCTTCATTATCAAATTCATCCTGTATATCTCCGACAATCTCTTCTATAATATCTTCCAGACATACAATTCCGGAAGTTCCGCCGTATTCATCCACAACAACAGCAATATGGACCTTTCTCTTTTTGAATTCCCGCAGAAGAGAATCGATCTTTTTGCTTTCGGGAACAAAATAAGGAGTTCTGATAAGCTTCTCCAGCATTATTTCCTGCTCGCCGCGTATTAAAAATCTTAAAAGATCCTTGGCGTAAAGGATACCTACTACATTATCTATCGTGTCTTTATAAACAGGAACCCGCGAGTGGCCGCAGTGTGCAACGGTATTGAGCAGCTCATTGGTT
>QILZ01000329.1 GCA_003233545.1 Spirochaetales bacterium | reverse complement strand
GCTATTATTCCTACGGTTATACCGATAGTTGCGGCAATGGAGACCGAAACGATACCCACTAAAAGGGCGGATCTCGACCCATAGATTAATCTGCTTAAATTATCCCGGCCGAAGTTGTCGGTTCCGAGAATATATTTATGTCCCGGAGGTGCAAACCTGTTTTCGAGGTGCTGATCTGTGGGGCTGTACGGTGAAATAATGGGAGCTGCAATTGCGGCAGCTCCCAGAATTACAAGATAAATTACCGCACTTAACATAAGTTTGCTGCTTACGGAAGACCTTTTCATTATTTAAATTCGGTCCATCGGAAATCGAGCGTATCGAGTTTCGGAGTCATCCTGAAGCCTGTAACATCTTTCCTTATGGCATTATATACGTAATTTGACCCTAGATACATAAAGGGTACTTCTTTTGCCATAATTTCGAGCGCCCTGTCGTAGAGTTTTTTTCTTGCTTCGAAGCCGGTTGTTACACGTGCTTTATTAATCAGGCTTAAGCATTCCGGATTGTTCCATTTTACATAACGCTTCATTCCGCCGTAGCCGGCTAAGGTGCCGTCCGGATCGAGTTTACCAGTGTGTCCTATTACCGTAAGGTCGAACTTACTCTGTCTGTACACTTCGCTTATCCAGGTCGACCAGTCGACGAGCTTTATCTTAACATTAAGCCCGACTTTGGTCAGCATTTCCTGGTACATCACACCTGCTTTTACATGCAGTTCGTAGTTCTGCGGAAGGACAAGCTGGAGTACGGTATCCTTTGTTACACCTGCTTCTTTTATGAGTTCTCTGGCTTTTTCAGGGTTGTAAGGGTAGAGATTTGTAAAATCCTTGTAGTATGCATTGGAATAATCGAGAAATGTGCCGATTATTTTGCCTCCTCCGTAGGCTATATCGAGTACCTTCTGCTTATCGATGGCATAGTTTATTGCCTGCCGTACTCTTAAGTCGTTAAGGGGAGGTCTGCTGCAGTTCATCGCCATAACAAGTATTAAAGAGGAGAGGCTCTTTTCTATTTTTATATCAGGGTTGGCTTTAAGTGTGGGCAGATCATCTTTATCTACCCTGTAAGCTATATCGATCTGACCTGAAATTATTCCCTGTACAACAACCGACCTTTCAGGAATAATATCCAGGACAACCGTATCGATAACAGGCAGCCCTTTCATCCAGTAGCCGGGATTCTTTTTAAGAACTATTTTACTGTCTCTTACCCATTCCGAAAGGGAATAAGGGCCTGTCCCGACAGGTTCGGATGCAAAATTGTGCCCCGAATCTATAAGACTTTCAGGAAGAATTGCACCCCAGCCCGAAGCAAGGGCTGCGAGAAAGGGAGCGGAAGGTTCTTTAAGCTTAAAAACTATGGTGTAGTTATCCGGAGTATCTATTTCTTTTATTGCATCGAATTCTTTGGCCTTCGGAGATGCGGTTTTCTTACTCCGTATTCTGTTAAAAGTGGCTTTCACGTCCCGGGAGGTAAGTTTGTCTCCATTCTGGAATACAACCCCTTTACGAAGAGTAAATGTCCACGTAAGAGAATCCGGCGAAACCGACCATTTCTCCGCAAGTGCCGGTACAATTTTCCCGGTCTGGTCAGGTTCGACTAATGTGTCGTAAATACTCTTAAGGACCTGAAAGGTAAGTGTTCCGGATGTTTTTTGAGGATCCAGGGTGTCTGGGCTCCCGGGCAATGCAAAATGGAGAGCTCTTTCTTCTTTCTGCCCTTTTGCCGGCAGTATGCCTGCCGGAAGCAGAAAAAGCAGAACTATCATAATGATTTGCTGCAGTATTCTTTTCATAAATTCCTCCTTATATTTTACCAGCTCTTATTATAGAGCCTGATTTTTTAAGATACTTATCATTAATACATGCTATTATATGCCCGCTTTCGATGATTCTTAAAGAAGGCTCTTCCTTTAAACAGAAATCTTCCCTTACCGGACATTCATTATAGTACGAACATCCGGTTAAGGAAAACGATTCATCGGCATTCCGGGGCTTTTTTCCGGTTAAAAATATTCCGGCATTTTCTCTGTTTTTAACCTTTTCCATGTTGCCGGGAATGGAGAGGAGCAGCTTCTTTGTATACGGATGCAGGGGATTTTTCATTATGGCAAGGACGGAACCCTGTTCCACGATCCTCCCCCTGTACATAACGGCAACTTCATCGCTTAAATAGGATACAAGATTTAAATCGTGAGAAATAAAAAGGTATGTCAAAGAAAATTGTTTTTTCAGATCCATGAGAAGATTTATAATCTGGGCCTGTATGGATACATCGAGGTTGGATACCGGCTCGTCCAGTACAAGAAATTCCGGTTCCAGCGACAAAGCCCTGGCTATTACCATTCTCTGTTTCTGGCCGCCGGAGAATTCATGAGGATATCTGTCCTTACAGGACGCAGGTATGCCCACGAGATCGAGGAGTTTGTCGATTTTCCCGGTAATTTTACCGCTTGAATATTTCTGATTTCTTAAGCCCTCTTCCAGGCTTCTTTTTATGGATAATTTGGGGTTTAGTGCACTGTTGGGGTCCTGGAATATTATCTGCATTTTTTTACGAAACAAACGCAGGTTTCTATGTGTAAGATTCTTTAAATTAGTGCCGTCGATAATCACATCCCCGGATGTAGGAGGGTCGAGAAAAAGAATACTTCTCGCGAGTGTTGTTTTCCCGCATCCCGATTCCCCGACAAGGCCGAATATGGTGTTATGTTTAACCGTAAAGCTTACCCTGTCCACCGCTGTAAAATCTCCGTCTCCGGCTTCCTTTTTTTCGGTATCGGAAGTTTTCTGCTTTCCCCGAAACAGTAAACGGCCGTGAAATACCTTTGTAAGGTTTTTTACTTCTAAAGCCGAATCCATTAATTTACTCATTCTGTCTCTTCCGCAAAGTGACATGCCACGGTATGCCCGTTCTCATATTCCTTTAAGGCCGGTATTTCTTTTCTGCAGATTTCACGTACATACGGACATCTTGTATGGAAGGCACAGCCTGAAGGTATAAATTCCGCATCCGGTACAGTCCCCGGAATCGTCTTTAACGGTTTTCCCCTTTTTTCCGGATCAGGTATGGATAGAAGCAGAAGCTTTGTATAAGGATGCATCGGATTTTTAAATATTGTACCTTTGGCAGCGGACTCCACTATTTTTCCCGCATATATTACGGATACCCTGTTTGCAATATGTTTTACAACATTAAGATCATGTGAGATAAACAGGATACTCATCTTAAGCCTGTTCTGCAGTTCATGAATCAGGTCGAGTATCTGCAGCTGCAGAGTGACATCGAGTGCGGTTGTAGGTTCATCTGCAATAAGAAGAGAAGGGCTGCAGGCTATTCCCATAGCTATCATGGCGCGCTGTTTCATTCCTCCCGACAGTTCATGAGGATAACTGTTGAGAATTCTTCCACCGTCGAAATTACTTTTTCCGAGGCCTGTCATATTAAAGAGTTCAAGTACCCTCGCTACAGCGGATTTACGGTTCATCCCGAAATGGAGGCTGAGCATTTCCCTTATCTGTTCGCCCACCTTAAGGGACGGATTAAAATATTTAGACGGCTCCTGGAATATCATAGCAATTTCTCTGCCTCTTATTTTTCGTATCTCTTCATTGCCGAGTTTTAAAAGATCCCTGCCTTTAAAGATAATTCTGCCGGAGCTGATTATTGCAGGGGGAGAAGGGAGCAGCCCGATAA
>QILZ01000414.1 GCA_003233545.1 Spirochaetales bacterium | reverse complement strand
AATGAGCCTGTTACCGGGATCATACCGGAGAGTATAACATCTCCGCTTTTAATTAAACGCGGTGCGGATTCGCCGGTTAAGGCAGACGTATCCGTCTGCGAATTACCGGATATAACTTTTCCGTCGAGAGGAACCCTTTCTCCGGGTTTAACAAGTATAGTATCCCCCGGGTTTACCTCTTCGGGAGCTACCTTTTCATATTCGTCCCCTTTTTTTAAATTGGCAAATTCAGGCTTTATTTCCAGCAGTGCCTTAATGGATTTCCTTGAACGGTTTAAAGCGAGGTCTTCAAAAAATTCGCCGATGGTAAAGAAAAGCATAACCCCTGCCGCCTCCGGAAGGGCATGAATAAAGACAGCTCCTACCGTTGCGATTGTCATTAAAAAATTTTCATCGAAAAAATTGCCTCTCAGTATATTTTTAAAAGCAGAGATAAGAACCTTTCGTCCTGTAAAAATATAAACAGGCAAAAATACAAGATATTCACCTATCGAAAACGGAGTTTCATGTAAGGCCTTTTCAAAGATTAATCCCAGAACAAAAACAGCAAGAGGAACGGCTATGCTGATAATTTTATTTATTCCTGTCGATTCTTCTTCACTATCGTCTTTTTTATTATCCTCTTCATCGACAATTTCCACATCAGGTTCGACCTTTTTTATTCTTTTTACTACTTCATCAAATTTTCCCGTATCTATTTTCATGCTCGATGTTGCAAAGTTGACCGATACGAAATCGACGGTATTGAGCTTTTTTAATTCCTGTTCTATTTTTATCGCACAGTCGGCGCAGTCGAGATTCTTTAATGTGTAGCTTTTCATAACGATATAATCTCCTCTTAATCTACCGTACCCGTCGGATACCGGTCTATTTAAATTTTTCCATAATATGTGTTAATCCTAAATCTATAATGCTGTTTATATGTTCATCCTTCAGGGAATAAAATACCGATTTCCCCTCTTTTCTGTACTTTACAAGATCCGCCTGACGCAATGTCTTAAGCTGATGCGAAAGGGCGGACTGGCTTACATTAAGAAGGCTGGCAAGGTCATAAACACACATCTCGGAAATAAGAAGAACCTGTAAGATTTTAATCCTCGTTGTATCACCCAGCATTTTAAAAAAGTCCGCAAGATCATAAAGTATTTCGTCTTGAGGAATGGAATTCTGCACCTGATGTACAATTTCTCCATGAATAAATTTACCTCTGCAGTTATTCTCATTTGTATTACCCATTGAAAATCTCCTTACCGATGAACGATTTATCATGTGAGCACTTGTTCATATATAATATAATGGAATATTTTCTTTTGTCAAGGAGGAATTACATGGTTTTTTCGATATACTTCATAAGGTTTTTAAGCTCCTTAAGCTTTTCATCGACATTTTTCATCCCGACTGCTTCCTTGACGCATGTCTCGATATGCTTGTTCAGTACATCCGTATTTGCTTTTTTTAATATCGAAATAACCGCCAGGAGCTGTGTGGAAACATCGATGCAGTAACGTTTATTGTCAACCATCTTTATGATCGCATCCACATGCCCCCGGGCGGTTTTTAGAAGTTTTAATGCCTCTTTATGCCTGCCGGGCTGATCATATCCTTCGATCAGGACCCGGCTGTTTTTTGTATTATTCATCTAAGGAATGCCTCTTTAATCTCAATGAGTTTGTAACAACATTTACCGAACTTAAGGCCATGGCAATCTCTGCAATAATCGGATGAAGCAGCCCCAGACCTGCAACCGGTATTGCAATAACATTGTAAAAGAAAGCCCAGAATAGGTTCTGAAGGATTTTAACAAAGGTAGCCTTCGAAAGTCTTATGGCCTTTACAACCCCGTCGAGATCACCCTTTACAAGAGTAATATCACTTGCCTCCTTTGCAATATCGGTTCCCGTACCTATTGCTATGCCTATATTCGCCTGTTTCAATGACGGAGCATCATTTATCCCGTCTCCGACCATGGCAACAATTCTCGATTCGGACTGCAGTCTTTTTATTTCCTCGATCTTGTCGGAGGGCAGAAGTTCATATCTGACTTCATTTATATCCAGCTCTTTTGCAACAGCTTCGGCAGTAAACCTGTTGTCTCCCGTAAGCATTACCGTTTTTATGCCCATATCTTTAAGTTCATTTACAGCATCCCTTGCTTCGGTTCTTATGGTATCGCTTAAGGCTATCATACCCAGATATTTCCCACCTTCTTCAAATCCGACAATAACAGTTTTACCTTCTTTCCCGTAATTTTCTATTTCGTTCGGAACGGCAGCACCTTTCTCCGCAGCCATTCTTAAACTTCCCACATAGATCTTCTTTCCGTCCAGGTTCCCCTCTATTCCCAATCCCGGCTGTACTATAAGCCCGGAAACCTTTCCGCTTTTTACATCGATGCTCTTTGCTTCCGCATAGTCCACAATCGCCCTGCCGAGAGGATGCTCGGAATAATTTTCTATAATACCCACAGTCCTTAAAAAATCTTCCTCGCCCAAAGCCGATTCCGAAGCGGTTTTAACGTCCGTTACATGGGGAGAACCGGTAGTTATTGTTCCGGTTTTATCAAAAACGACAGTATCGACATCCTTTGCAGTCTGAAGAGCCTCCCCCGACCTTATAAGTATACCCTGTGACGCACCCATTCCCGAACCGACCATCAAGGCTGTCGGTGTTGCGAGCCCGAGAGCACACGGACAGGCAATAACAAGAGTTGCAACCGATGCAAATATTGCAGAAGAAAGTACCCCCAGATTAGGATTAACCCATGGGATAAAAGCGGAAGCCCAGAGCATTATTCTATGTCCCGCCGAAGCATCCAGAAGCCAGAAGAGAAAAACACCTGCCGCTATAAGAAGAACGACCGGTACAAATACTCCCACCACCTTATCCGCAAGCGCCTGTATCGGGACCTTTGTCCCCTGAGCTTCTTCCACAAGCTTTACAACCTGAGAAAGAAAAGTATCGTCACCGACATTTGTAACCCTTACTTTAAGAAAACCCATCTGATTTACCGTAGAACCGATCACTTCGCTTCCGACTGTCCTTCTTACAGGCATCGATTCCCCTGTTGCCATCGACTCGTCGACTGTCGTATCGCCTTCTAAAATTACACCGTCGGTAGGTATCTTTTCCGAAGGTTTTACGATCATTGTATCGCCTACCGCGAGGGATTCCACTTCTATTTCGATTTCTTTTCCGTTCTCATCAAGAATACGCGCTGTTTTAACACTCATCTGAAGCAGCTTTTTTATCGCTTCGGATGCCTTACCCTTTGCCTCGGTTTCTAAAAAGGTACCAATTAAATTAAAACCCATTATCATTGCACCTACCGCCGAATAATCGGCTATATTCATTCCCGCAAGTGCAAGTATACCCGTTAAATACGATGCCGCCACGCCGAGCATTATAAGTACATCCATATTGGTTCCCCTGTGAACCAGGGCAACAAACGCACTTCTAATAACCGGAAACCCTATAATAAAGATTACCGGGAATGATACCAGGACACTGATCCAGTTAAAATAAGGAATCCTTACAACCGATGTCATATCAAGAATCATAACCAGGGCAAGCGGAGCTGTAATAACCCATGCCCAGATCATTCTAAACCTGGCGTCTTTTACCTTATCGGAATAAGTGTCTTCATCCGCCTTTTTCTTTTCATGTGATATGACAAGTTCATACCCTGAATTCTCCACCGCCTTTGCCATTTCTCT
>QILZ01000342.1 GCA_003233545.1 Spirochaetales bacterium | reverse complement strand
AATAGAAAATGATCATTATAATATATGGGACAATAAATATCTTGAAAAATTAACAAAGTTAGGAATGATTGAAAGAGAAAATGATGGCGACAATGATAAGCCCAGCACCTAACAAAGGCTATATGTAATTCGGGATAGTACTTAATTTGAACATCATAGCAATAATAAAATTAATTGTAAACGGAAAGTATGGTGCTTTGAAATCCCGCACTACGCATAGGCAAACCGTTGAAAATAAATATGGAATAAGAAATGTATAACAAATCGTTCCAGTGGACGGCTGAAAGCCGCCGCTGAACTCAATAGTTATACATAAAGAAAGGAAATGCGTGACAATAAAGGAAAAATATACACAATTGTGCTTTCACTACCAATATGGAGGAATATGCAATTGAACATACACAAACGTTATAGCCAATTAATAAGACAATGGAAGAAATAAACAAAAGACTTGATAAAATATCTGATTTGACAGAACACTATCTAGGTTAGAGCCAGAGCTAATTCTGACCATTACTTTGATGAATTCATTGAAGCCGCGAATATTATAAAAGGTGCTTTAACAGAAAAAAAATTTGAAATTTGGTGTTCTTTTAACCACAACATAGACGTCTTGTATCTTCGCACCATACAAGCAATTATTCGGGCTGGGCGGATTTGAACCGCCGACCCCACGCCCCCCAGACGTGTACGCTAACCAACTGCGCTACAGCCCGTAAACAGCAGATACATTTCCGGGGGAAACCCCGTGCTATCTGTTCTGCTTTTAAACAGGTACAATATGTACCACACATACTATCATGATGTCAATTATCGATCCGCCGCATAAATTCGGGAAATTCGTATTTAATCATACCGTCATCCGTAACATGCATCGAAGCATACCCCTTGCCTGCCAGTTTATCCAGAATCTTTTCTGCCTTTTCTATGGTCAGTTCGGTATCGATCGCAGCCATTGCAGGGGTTATTATCCCGTTCTCCCTCCTGGCGAGCTTTAATATTTCCTTTTCGGCAACAGCCTCCGCATTCCGGCCATGACTGCTGTTTCCCCACCTGTTTCGTATAAGGCGCTGCAGTCCCTCTACTGCCGGCAGAACACCTGCAAACATGACAGGGAATACCCAGACCCACTGTTTTGTAGTAAACCACACGATACCAAAGGCAACTGTAAATACTAACCCGGAAATTAACGAAGCCTCTGCGGACTTCTTATGATGTTTATGTGAATGATGGTTTCGGCGGCGGTGATTATCATCTTCCATATGGTTATAAATAAATCAATTTTTAGCAATAAAGTCAATGCAGAAGTACCGGCCGCAGCTCTATATTAATCCCGTAAAACCAGGTGCAGTGCATTCTCATCACATTCTTCCAATTTCGGACAATCGAGACATATCCGCCAGACTCTTTTCGGGAAATTATCCTTTGTTGTTAAAGTAAAACCTAAGTTTTTAAAGAATTCGGTTTGATATGTCAGGGCCATTACCTCCGGCAGCTTAAGCTCCCCTGCCCTTTTGATAAGTTCACCGACAATCATTCTCCCGACCCCCTGCCCCTGGTAATCATCATCTACCGCGAGTGCCATTACTTCGCCGAGATCGGTCCATACCAGGCCGAGAGCACCGCATCCGACTACCTTTCCATCCGCATTCTCTGCGACAAGAAAATTACCGAGCATTTCAAGAATTTTATACCGGTTCCTATGCAGCATAAACCCGCGGTCTGCCATCCTCTTGTTCAAATTAAAAATTGCATCCACATCTTTCACGGTGGGTTTGCGAATTCTGATACCGGATTTTCCGGATCTCACCTGTGTATCCCGCCTTTTTATAACTTTAAACCGAAAAAATCGCTCTAATTAAGTTGTTATTTCTCGTGGAAACTTGCCATTTCCTTAATAGAAGGAGTCTGTCCGGTGTCCTTCTGAACACCTCTATGCACCATGGCTGTAACTCCCGTCGATAACCCGTAAAGATTTATAAATCCTTCTGCGTCGCTGTGGTTGTAGCTTGTCGCTCCGAAAGATGCAAGTTCTTTAAAATAAAGAGAATACGGGGATTTTCTGCCCGAAATTATGATATTCCCCTTATACAGGGAAAGCTTTACACTTCCGGTTACATATTCGGATATTTTTTCCATGAAAGCATCGATCGATTCCCGCAGGGTAGTAAACCATTTTCCTCCGTAAACAAGTTCCGCATAACGCCGGGCCATGAGCTCTTTAAAGTGCAGTGCATCACTGTCCAGTGTAAGCATCTCGAGTTCGCGTAGCGCCTTAAACAGAATGGTTCCTCCCGGTGTTTCGTACACCCCCCTGCTTTTCATTCCCACAAGCCTTGTCTCCACGACATCGCTTCTGCCTATCCCATTCTCCGCCCCCAGCTTGTTGAGCTTTTCTATGATTTCTAACGGTTCTAATTCTTCACCATCCACACCGGCAGGCATACCCTTTTTAAATTCCACGGTAACCTCTGTTTCCTTATCCGGGGCATCCTGCGGGGATACGGTTAACTGGAAAAGGCTCCCTTCGGGGCGGTTCCACGGATCCTCTAGATCTCCGCCTTCATGGCTCATATGCCATAGATTAGCATCCCTGGAATAGATATTCTTCTTCGAAATATTTCCTAAAGGAATATTGTGCTCTTCCGCATATTCGACGGCATCCTCCCTGGAGCTTATATCCCAGAGTCTCCACGGTGCTATAACTTTTAATTGAGGTGCAAGCGCCTTGTATGTCAGCTCGAAACGTACCTGGTCGTTTCCCTTTCCCGTACAGCCGTGGGCAACAGCATCCGCCTGTTCCTTAAGGGCGACCTCTACCTGTACCTTTGCCTGCAGTGGCCGTGCAATGGAGGTACCGAGCAGGTATTTCCCCTCGTATATTGCCCCGGACCTGATTAACGGATAGAGATAGTCTTCCACGAATTCTTTTCGGATATCCTTAAGGTAGAGCTTCGATGCACCGGATGCAAGAGCCTTTTCTTCGAGCCCGTTAAGGTCATCGTTCTGCCCGACATTCGTACATACGGCAACGACCTCCGTACCGGGATAATTATCCTTAAGCCATGGTATTATTATCGATGTATCCAGACCTCCCGAATACGCAAGTACTATTTTTTTTATTTCGTTGTTCATTTTTTTATCCCCTCTTCTTAAATAATGATTATTTAAAATATTTTCTTAAAAACGGATTCCAGTTTTTCCACTCCGAGTGCAAGTTCTTCCCTGCTGATAATTAAAGGAGGAGCAAAGCGAAGAACGTCGGTACCGGAGCGGAGAATAAGGAGACCTTCTTTTTCCCTTGCAGTAACTATTATTCTCTGCATATCATCCTGAAGAGCCGTACCATCCTTATCTTTAACCCTTCCTTTATACCGAATTCCGGTAAGAAGTCCTTTCCCCTTTACACTGCCTAAGAAACCGTACCTTCCCTTTAGGTCCGACAACAGTTTATTTAAATAATCTCCCTTCTGCTTTACCTCTTCTATAAAGTCCTTATCACTAAGAATATCCCAGACTTTCGAAGCAACGGCGGTCGTAACAGGTCCGCCTCCGAAAGTTGTTCCGTGCTCTCCCACATGAATCAGATTATTTACCTTCTCAGGGATTAATGTGGCGGAGAGAGGAAGTCCGCCTGCAAGCGGCTTGGCGAGAGTAACAATATCCGGCTGCAGGCCAACACCTTCCGATGCATAAAATGTTCCGGTTCGTGATAATCCGG
>QILZ01000182.1 GCA_003233545.1 Spirochaetales bacterium | reverse complement strand
CGTTTCTGTTTCTACCGGAGCCTTTGTTCTAACCCAGCCTGTTCTGTTTGATACTCTGTGTACGTGGGTATCCACGCAGATTCCGTCGAGGCCGAAACCGAGGTTGCGCACAAGGTTGGCAGTTTTACGGCCCACACCGGGGAGTGCAAGCAGGTCTTTCATGCTTTCAGGAACTTTTCCCTTAAATTTTTCCAGAAGTATTTCTGCGATTCTTTTAAGATTTTTAGCCTTCGTTCTGTAAAATCCGGCGGGATAGATAAGCCCGGCAATTTCATTTTCGCTGACTTTCATAAGTGTTCCGGGAGAATCCGCCCTTGCAAAGAGTTTATTCGATGCGGCCAGGGTTACCTTGTCCTTTGTTCTCAGTGAAATAACGGTAGAAACCAGGACCCGAAAAGGATCATGCTTCTTTTGAGCAACCTGTGACACGGAAGGCAGTTCTTCGGAAAAGAGGTATTCGTTCATCAGCCGTATAATGATGTCCCAGTCGATGGATTTTATCTTTTCCAGGAATAACACCTCCTTACCTGTTTTTATATCCTGACACACGTACATGCTTCCTGTGCTGCTGATCCCAGTGCGGATCTCCCGGATCTCCCGGATCTAACCCTTAAGCACCGCAATGGGCCGCATTTTTGCTACCGGAATTGCCAGTCCCGCTCCGGTGACTGTTTCGATAACAGCATCTATATCCTTGTACGCCTGCGGAGCTTCCTCTTTGATCCTGCTTTTATTACCGCAGATCAAAAGAATACCCTGCATAGCGTTTTTAAACTCTTTATCCGTTATAAGCCCTGGTTTTCCTTTTTTCCCGGCTGCCTGTTTTCTGCTCATTACCCTTCCGGCACCGTGGTTGACCGAATAGAATGATTTCTCTGCTCCCTCTGTTCCTGCAAGGAGATAGGAAGCCGTGCCCATGGAACCCGGAATAAGTACAGGCTGGCCGGTTTTTTTAAACGGAGTACCTTCCATACGTTCGGCATCGAATGCACGGGTTGCGCCTTTCCTGTGAACGAAGTATGGTTTTCCGCTGTAAATCTCCTCTTTAGCCATGTTATGCGTAACATCGTACACTGTTTTTATCTGTGAATTTAGATTCCTGCTGAAAATCTTCCCAAACGCCTTCCGTACAAACATTGTCATTACCTCGCGGTTTGCAAAGGCGTAGTTTGCCGCCCCGTTCATTGCCATGATATACTGTTTTGCTTCCTTTGAATCTTTATAAAAATATAGCAGCTGTTTATTCGGGGGTGTAACGCCCCGGGAGGCGAGATGTTTTGCTGCAAGTTTTATATAGTAACCTGCTGTTTCATAGCCAAGCCCCCTGGAACCTGAGTGGAGCATAATTGTAACCTGGTTTTTAAAAATACCTAAATCTTCCGCAATCTTTTTATTGAATATTTCAATTACTTCCTGTATCTCGATAAAGTGATTGCCTCCTCCTAATGTTCCCATCTGGGAAAGCCCTTTCTCGATTGCCTTTAAGGGAAGAGTATCGGCATTACCATTAAGACATCCGTTATCCTCTATCCGCTGCCTGTCATCGATGAGTGTATCATAGCCGGCACTGCTTTCGGCCAGGTTAAAGTGCGGGAGAATGGCTTCCAAACCACTAAAACCCGAATTCAGAATAAGGTGCAGTTCTGTTTCCGTAAGTTCGAGGTTTTTTTTCCCTTCTCCGAGTGGAATAAGGTCGGCAGCAGCTCCTGCAATCTTTTTTATATCGATATCTTTAAGTAAAAAGGGCGTGGAAAGCAGCCTCATTCCGCAGTTGATGTCATACCCTACTGCGGAAGGAGATATTATATTGGGACTTGCAAGTATCGACCCGATAGGAACTCCGTATCCTGTATGGATGTCCGGCGTTGCAAACACGAAAGAATCAGGGTCTATGCAGGCTGCATCCCTTAGCTGTTTTACGGCTTCTTCTTCGATTTTAATTTTATCGGATATATAGATTGTAACCGGAACTTTCATTGCTCCGAAAGAGTGAATAACAACGGTATATTTATCTATCCTGTCCATATTGATGGAATTCATCATTTTATTCTGTTCGGCTTATGTTTTTCCTGCATAGAAGAATAACTGCGTAAGCTTCCACAGCTTTTCCTGAGCCTGTTTCGCCTATTCCCTCTTTTGTTTTTGCCTTAACAGAAATATTTTCCGCTGCTGTATTGATAACTTCCGCTAATTTTAACTTAATACTCTGTATATACGGTGAAAGTTTCGGTTTTTCTATGATTACCGTACTGTCTATATTCATTATTTCGTAACCCGCTTTAGCGATTAAATCCATGGTTTTTTTAAGCAGTGTAAGGCTCGATATGTTCAGATAATGTTTATTTCCCGGCGGAAAATGCAGGCCTATGTCGCCCAAATCAGCAGCGCCTAAAAGGGCATCTATAATAGCGTGTGTAAGAGTGTCTCCGTCGGAATAACCCTCTTCCCCCAAAAGATTCGGTATTTCCACCCCTCCTAAAATCAATTTTCTTCCTGTGGTTAATTTGTGTATATCGTATCCGAATCCGACTCTCATTCTATGTCGCTTCTGTATGTTATCTTTCGGTTTTTTATGTCTCCGGCTACCGTAAAAACCGTTTTGCAGATAAAGTTATAAACCTCGGCATCGTCTGTCATTCCGTTTAAGCCCTGTTCTGAAACAGCCCTGTGCGCTTTGATGATTTCCCTGAAATTAAACCCCTGGGGTGTCTGGGCACCGAATACCGATTCTCTTTTTAAGTGTTTTAGAATAATTCCCGATTTATCTACTTCTTTAAGCGTGTCTGCTGTCGAAACCACGGGAATGCATCCCCCGTGTTTAACAGTTCCCTCTATAACGCGCTGTATAATATCCTTTGTTACCCATGGCCTTGCACCGTCGTGGATAAGAACAAAATCCGGAGGGTCGCTTTCCAGTGCCGATAAACCCCTGTATACGGATTCCTGCCTGGAACTGCCTCCCTCTGTAATAATGATATCTTTCGTATTTATATATTTTTTAATCATCCCGGCGGATATGTCCTTATCAGTTTCCGGCACCGTAATTACAATTCTCCCGATAGACTGATTCTCCGTAAAGGGAATTATTGACAGAATAAGAACAGGTTTATCATTAAGCAGTATATATTCTTTCTTTGTACCGGCACCAAACCTGCTGCTTGTTCCGGCTGCTGTGATTACCGCATCGATTTTAATCAGGTAACCTCTAACTTTATAAATATTATTTTTTCTACTTCTTCTTTATTCTTATTAAGTGAAAATGATATCTCGTCGACAAGAAGTTTTAATGCATTATCGTAGAGCTTTCTTTCCAGTATGGGCAGTTCCTTTATCTGGCTCCTATGGTATAGGGCGCGTACTACTGTTGCTATATCGAGGACGCTTCCCTTCTTTAACAGGTCGAGATTCATCTGGTAACGCATTTTCCAGTCGGCAGGAATAGGTTCGTAGTCTTCCGAAATAAGTTTTAAAGCCTTCTGTGCTTCACGCCTGCTTACAATGGGACGGATTCCAAGTTCATCTGCCCTGTCCACAGGAACCATTATGGTCATATCGGTTACTTCGAGGTAGATGATATAATACAGCAGCACCTCCTCTTTAAATGGTCTCTCTTCTATGGGATAGACAATTTCCTGTCCTACGCTATACCTTGTTTTGAAGTTGCTTTTTTCCGTGGATTTCATAAAAGATAATATATCAAAAAAACCTTGTTTAGTCAAAAGGGACGGGGAAAATCAGGTACTGCCTAATGTATTTTATTCCGTTTTCTTGTTATCACGATAATCCTGTGGTATAAAATATTTATAAGTTAATGTTACAGGAGGTATCTATGGTTGGTTTTCGTTTTCCTTTTGGAAACAGGTTTTTGTTCTTGTAATCAGTGTTTTCTGGATTTCGGGTTGTCAGCAATATGCAACAAGGGATTTATCCGTTTCCGATGCGAAACATTATCCTTCACGGTTCGGCGGAAAAATTAAAAATGTAATATTTTTTATCGGGGATGGTATGGGGCTGGCGCAGGTAGCTGCTGCCCGTATCGATACGCTTGGTGTAAAAAGATATTTAAATCTGGAAAGACTGCCTGTAACCGGCCTGGTAAACACTTATTCAGCCGATAAACTTATCACCGATTCCGCTGCTGCAGCAACGGCGCTTTCTACCGGCTATAAAACGGACAATGGAGTGATCGGAGAATTACCCGACGGAACAAAATTATATACTATCCTGGAGGCGGCTCGTGACAGGGGCATGAAGATCGGGTTGGTTGTCACCTCTACAATTACACATGCCACCCCGGCGGGTTTTGCCGCCCATGTAAAAAGCCGGTCTTCCGAAGATTTAATAGCCGTTCAACTTTTGAATAACCGTGTTAATGTGCTGTTCGGTGGTGGTAAAAAATATTTTATACCTCAATCGGAGCCCTTAAGCGGCAGAAAAGATGAATTAAATCTCCTTAAAAAAGCGAAAGAAATGGGCTATAAATTCATAGAAACCAAAGAGGAGCTTAAATCGGTTAAAGGAAATTATGTATTGGGTTTATTCGAAAATAGCTATCTGGATACTACTTCTCTGGAACCCTCCCTTGCCGAAATGACCGAAAAAGCCATCGAATTGCTCTCGGATGACCCGGACGGGTTTTTTTTAATGGTGGAGGGGAGCCAGATCGACTGGGGAGGACATAGAAATAGTCCCGTCTACATGATAAGGCAATTGATCCTGTTCGATGAAGCTGTAAAAGCAGGGATGGATTATGCCTTAAAAAATAAAAAAACTCTTGTGTTAATTACTGCTGATCACGAAACGGGCGGGCTGACCATTAACGGCGGTACGTTAGACGGAAAGAAGCTGGAATTAGGCTGGTCAACTTTTAATCACACCGGCGTGCCTGTGCCTCTCTTTGCCTTTGGTCCGAATGCTCTTAAGTTTACCGGTTTGCAGGATAACACGGAAATACCCCGTAAAATAGCACGTTTGATAGGACTATCGAACTTTCCCCGAAGTTTAAACCCGCGTACGGAATAAATCGGAATAAAAGGAAAACAAGGCGCCTAACGGTAATCAGCCGGGAATTATCTTGTACGGGATATAGCATCAATATAATTGATACTATACGGGATATTCAGCTATTCTATTGAAATATACCCATTATTTTTATTTCTCATCAAATATTATTAATCTCTCTTGACATATCGTGGTGGTAAGATTATCATTAACATAATACCTGTTAATTATCAATATTATTGATATTATATAGTTTAACTTATAATGAGGATGAAATGCATATATGACGGGTATTACACCTCCCGTTTGGGAGGTTAATTTAATTTAAGTTATTATGTATTAGTATGGAGGAAAGAATCATGGTAAAAAAGAGATGCAAATCGAAGAAACTCGTTTTTGTCGCCTTTATGCTCCTGTTTGGAATGCTCGG
>QILZ01000367.1 GCA_003233545.1 Spirochaetales bacterium | reverse complement strand
ACTCAGTTTCGATAACTTTACCCACATTTAATGCTAAAGAAATTGATAAAATAACAGGCACTATTATGCTGTCTCCGCTTTATCTATCCAAATTAGAATCAGGAATACTGCCGTCTCAACTTTTACCCGTCCTGAAGAAACAGGGAATAAAGCTTTTCCCTATCTTCATGGAAGGATATTAAAGCACATTGCTCCTTCCCGGATTGGAAAAAGGGTATATTTTCCATTCTCCGAATAGAAAATCTGCTTAAGGAGAAAAAAACAGTCGGAGGAAAATCCCGAAGCAGTCATGGGGGTAAAAAAAAGACCACGCAGGGGACGCAGCTTAAATATCAATATTAATCGGACAGGCTTTAGAATAAGCGGAGAACTTACAGGAAGTTTTGGCAAGTTAGAAATAAATAATGAAAACGTTATGCAGATAATGGATTTTCTTAAGAATTATCCCCTTAACAGGCTTAAACCTCACCGCTGCAAGTAATTTAGTCCATTATGATCTCTGGTGGAATCCGGAGGTAGAAAACCAGGCTACGGACAGAGCCTATAGGATAGGCCAAAAAAAGAATGTAAAGATATACAGGTTTATTACTAAATCAACATTCGAGGAAAAGATTAATGTTATGCCGGAAAGGAAAAAGAAACTTGCATGATTAGCCGGGATCAATAATCGAACATTTCGAAATTAGCCATATAATAATATTATAAAGATGTTTTATATTTGATAAAAGCTCTGCAAAGCAGATAAAACTAAATTTTAACCCTGGCCGGAAATTCCAGCTTGATACTATAAATTTAATCGTCGGAATTTTAAAAAGGTCGTTAAGTAAAGTTAATTCTAGAAACCTCATTTTTATCAATTCTTAAAGTATCATCGTTTCATAAAGAGTTTCCTTTAGAGGATGGGTATCAATTTGTACAGGATCTGTGATATCGATCAGAAATGCCGCTAACCCGGGATCATAAAAATATAATTTGGAACTCTTTATTAACCGCTTTCCCACGTTCTGAAAGAACGGCGGGAGCCGGTAAAAGATGTAACTTGATTCAAGAAGGGAGAGCCATTCTCTTGCTGTCGCATGGGCTATACCGCAACCATCTGCAAGATTCTGAATATTTAGTATCTGCCCTGTTCTACCTGCACATAATTTAAGGAAAATCCGGAAGGTGAAAAGATCTTTAACCAGGCTTAATGACCGAAGATCCCTTTCAATATAGGTATTGATATAGTCTGCATAAAATTGTCGAGGGTGAATTTCCTTATCATACAGGCGTGGATAAAAACCATTGTAAATTAACTATCTCTCGGTAAATCAAGGAACAATTATTTTTATACGGTAACTTATCATATACCATAAATAGATAGGTATTATATTATAAATTCAAGTTCTTTAAAAAAAAGGAGGCAGTTATGGAAATAGAAGTAAAAAAAGAAGGTAAAAATGAATTTGTGGTTGTTGTACGGGAGAATAGTTCACATACAAAACACAGAGTGGTATTGGATGATGAGTATTATAAGCATCTTACAGAGGGAAATGTTACAAAAGAGGAATTAATAGAGAAATCTTTTAAATTCTTGTTGGAGCACGAATCGAAAGAATCGATCCTTTCCGCCTTTAATCTAAGGGTTATTAAAACCTACTTCCCGCAGTACGAAAAAGAGATAAGAGGCTGAGCGCACCTTGTAGATGCAGGATGCCTGGCATCCTGACTGCTTGGCCGCACTCTGTAGATGTCGAAGACCGGACACACTGCAGGAGATCGTCACAGCATGTTTCCTGTACGGAGACCGGTTGATGACCGGGATAAGCCCTGCCCGGCGCGCCCGGCAGTTCGGAGAAAGTTATATTAAGCGTGCTTACCGGAGACAAGCCGTTTGCCCATCATGTTCAGCTTATATTTTCTTATGGTTTCGGGAGGTATCATTCTGCCGTCAGGGCTTGTAAAGGAAAGAGCATCGACGGGGCATTGCACTATACAGGCTCCGCATTGGACACAGAGGTTTCCGGAGGTAATAACCGCTTTCTGCAGATTCGTATCCATTGTATAGCAGTTTCTCGGGCAGACCTCTGCGCAGATACCGCATCCTGTACATCTGCCGTTATCTATCGAAACTTTTAAAAGCCGTTCTTCATGAAGACCGCTCTTGTACACAGGTGTACTGCCCATAAGATCGATATTTACCATTAGGATTACGGCAAATGAAATGATCCCCCACCGAAAGAGAATGTCCGGATTTAAATTGTCGACGGATAAGCTGCCTAAAACAATTGCAGCCATAAACACTATCCATATGACAATCGAAATCCATCCGATATCGAATAAGACGGTATAACTGCTGAACTTTGCTCTTTTCTTTTTGCGTTTTAAAAAAGAAGCATAGAGGGGGAATGTACCGAATATCAACAGGGGCAGTATCCACGCCGAAAGAAAAGAAATAAAGGCTATACTTCTCCAGATGAATATCATCAGAACTGCAAGGATTAAAGAAAAAGGGAATGCCCACATTACAGCCATTTCCAGCCTCTGCATAAAGGGGAAATTTACCGTTCTCATTTCAGGAGTTTTCCTGTAATTCTCTCTTAAGAATTCAGGTATATCTTTTGCATAAACCGGTCCCCAGGTAACCTTCCATGACGTTTTTTTTCTTATTGCTTTTGCCTCTATTCCGGCTGCCGAGAGCTGGGGCAGGATAATCTTTCTGTGATTTACAAGGGTTTCGATCCCGCTTGTTTTGATTACCGAAATTATCGAATGGTTATTCAACAGTCCTCCTGTTGATGCACACCATACGTTAACACCTTTACTGTTGGCTATCAGGAGATAACAGTCCGTATTTCGCAGTGCTCTTTTCACCCTTGTGACTGTGAGAATATAGTTGCATGTTAGAAAAACCGGCGAATCATTTCCGGGACGACCTATTTTTATAAGTCCTGTCCTGCATGGAAGGGGAAAACCCCGAAGAAAGGTTCCTATCAAATTTATCAGAATGTGCTTTAATGACATCTTTTTACCTTCTTTGTAATGCGGAATAATTTAACCATACGTCTATGATAAATCCTCTTTTTTGTTTCGTGCAACTGTTTCCGTAAAGTTTTCAAGTTTATTGGTCCTGACAGATTCCAGAGTAAAACCGGCATCCTTTAGTTTTTTCGGCAGGTTCCTTACTGCCCTTGTCGTTGTCTGTGTAATAATATAGGTAATGATTACAAGCGGCAGCCTGAACAGCGCATTTATTACTCTTTTAAAGAAGTTTCCCGGCACGGTTTCATCTGCAATCAGGAGAAGGCCGCCCGCTTTTAGTATTCTCCTTACCTCATTCAGCGTGTAGCCTATCTCCTCTTCGGACAGCTCCGAAAAACATAAGCTGCTCATAACGGCATCGTAACTGTCCGCTGCCTCGTTTTCCAACTCTCCGATACCCATCTCGTACAATGTTATGTTTTGTTTTGCTTTTTCTGGTATTAAAGCCTTTTTGATTCTTTGGGCAGCGGTTTCCAACATAGCCGGATTTATATCTATACCCTTTACACGGGCACCCCTGCCGGCTGCTTTTAGTGTCAGCGATCCGGTTCCGCAGCCTATGTCGAGTACATTGGCATCCTTTCGTATATGCACTATCAGCCGGTCCTGCGCTTCGTTTAATTTTCCCAATGTAAGGATCGATATCCCCGTATCGTACCGGCTGGGTGCTGATTCAAGGATTTTCATAAGAATATACATACTCATTGTAACTC
>QILZ01000171.1 GCA_003233545.1 Spirochaetales bacterium | reverse complement strand
TAAAAAGCAGAAAAAAGGTAATTGCGGCAGGACCGGGGAATCCGCCGTGTGTAGTGGATGAGACGGCTGATATTGTTAAAGCGGCACAGGACATAGTAAACGGTGCCGGGTTGGATAACAATATAGTCTGTATTTGTGAAAAAGAAATATTGTCTGTTTCCTCGATTACCGACAGGTTAAAGGCCGAACTGTGTACTGCCGGTGGTTTTGAGCTTACGGCGGAACAGGCTGTAAGGGTTACAGGTATGATCTTTTCAGAAGGTAACAGCGGTTCCGGTAACGGAAGCACTGGTCCGGAAAGGCCGGTAAACAAGAAGTATGTCGGTAAAGATGCTTCCTTTATAGCAAAGGCAGCGGGGATAGATGTTCCCGGTTCCACAAAGATACTTATCTGTGAGGTTGATAAGAACCATCCTCTTGTCTGGAGCGTGGAGCGAACAGCTTATGCCGGTTATTCCGGTTGTAAGGATGAATACCGCAGACGAAGCAATAGAGTTTGCCGCAAAGTGCGAAGGTGGTAATCATCATACCGCTGTTATACACTCTTTAAACGTGGAGAGGCTTTCTAAAATGGAACGTCTTTTAAACTGTTCTCTTTTTGTAAAGAACGGTTCATCCTACAATGGCCTCGGGCTTAACGGCCCGGGATTTACATCTTTTACAATAGCAAGCCCCACCGGAGACGGGTTTACAAGTGCAAGGACTTTCACAAGGGAAAAGCGGACGGCACTTATAGAGGGGCAGTAGAAGGACTCAGGTTAATTTTACGGCAATAAGAAAAGGAAAGTTAATATGAAGTTAGGCAGGGTTATCGGAACGGTCGTATGTACACAGAAAGAAGGTTCACTGGAAGGCATCAAACTTATGCTTATTCAGCCTTTAACAGAGAAGTTAAAAAAAACCGGCGACCCGCTTATTGCATGCGATACAGTACAGGCAGGTGAGGGTGATGTTGTAATTTATGAAGGCGGCAGAGAAGCTGCCCTGGCACTGGACAACTGGTTTAATCCATCCGATGCTGCGATAATGGGTATCGTGGACAGGGTCGATGTAACAGGGGGGCAGCGTTAAATGATAACAGGAAGGGTAGTGGGAAATATTGTTTCCACGATTAAACATCCGGCTCTTAAGGGGTACAAGATTTTACTCATAAAGCCTGTGAGCCCGGAAGGGAAGATAACCGGCAAGGTTATAGCAGCTATCGATACAGTGCAGGCAGGTACCGGTGATACGGTACTGGTTATGGATGAGGGAAATTCGGGAAGAATGATTACGGGTAAAAAGGATGCCCCGGTGAGAACTTTAGTGGTGGGTATCGTGGATTCGATAAATATTAACAGGAAAAGGATATGAATCAGGAAGATATCGGAAATATTGTTCAAAGTGTACTTAACAGCTTCTATGGCAAAAATGAAAGCGGGAAGAATCTTACAAAAACGGTTAATGAAAAGGATAATGTTTTAAGAGTTGCCCTTGGATCCGATCACGGCGGGTTCGATGCAAAGGAAGCTCTTAAGAAGTATCTTAATTCCCTGGGTTATCATATTACCGATACAGGTACATTCGGTAAGGATTCGGTCGATTACCCGGATTATGCGGTTAAAGTGGCCCGGAAAGTTGCAAGTGGTGAATGTGAGCGGGGAATTATGATAGACGGCGCCGGGATCGGTTCATCGATGGTGTGCAATAAGGTAAGGGGGATACGCGCTGCCCTCTGTTATAATTTAAAGACTGTTGTTAACAGCAGGGAACATAACAATGCGAATGTGCTCACCCTCGGAGGCCCCCTGCACAGTGTGGATGAACTCTGTGAAATGGCAAAAGTGTGGTTAGAAACGAGGTTTGCCGGCGGACGGCACTGGAAAAGAATAAATAAGATGATGGCAGTGGAAAGAAACGAAATATAGAGATACCGGAGGGAATATATGGTAGATCAGCAGACGCTTATAGATCAGATTACAAAAGAGGTTATGAGAAAGCTTACAGGGAACACGGGCACTACGGAAAACAAGGCAGCTGGAAATGCGGCGGCTTCCGCTTCTGCCGGTGCATATAAACCTGAACAGGTTCCGGCCGGCGGGGGTAGAGGAGTACGGATACTGATTCCTTCCGATATTGCAAAATATATCGACCATACTCTGCTTAAACCGGATGCGACTCTGGAACAGGTAGAGAAGCTGTGTAAAGAAGCGGTAGAGTATCATTTTTACTCCGTATGCGTTAATTCCAACTGGGTACCCGAATGTGCAAAAAGACTGCGCGGAACGGATGTAAAAGTCTGTGCGGTTGTCGGTTTTCCGCTTGGTGCGATGGACAGCAGGAGCAAGAGCTTCGAAGCCAGGCATGCGATAGAGCAGGGCGCACAGGAGATCGACATGGTGATAAACGTAGGTGCTCTTAAATCCGGAGATTTAAAGACCGTGGAAGAGGATATAAGATGGGTTCGGCGTGCCTGCAGGCCGGGGATAACCTTAAAAGTGATTCTGGAGACAGCGCTCCTTACGGATGATGAAAAGGTAACGGCATGTCAGATCGCTAAAAAGGCGGAAGCGGATTTCGTAAAAACTTCCACAGGATTTTCCAGCGGAGGTGCAACGGTAAAGGATGTTGCACTTATGCGGCGTACCGTAGGCCCTAAAATGGGAATAAAAGCCGCCGGGGGAGTCCGCAGCTTTGAGGATGCAAAGGCTATGATAGAAGCAGGTGCGACAAGAATCGGAGCAAGTTCCGGTATAGCCATAGTAACAGGTAAAACATCGGCTTCTTCGTACTGATACGGTTTATTAAGGAGATGCTCTTGTGTCTTATAAAATAACAGAATTAACATTTCTTAAATACTTTGCAGAAAGATATGGTATCCCGGTTCCCCGGTATATTTCCGGAGAAGCGGAAATCAGGGAAATAAAGAGTTCGCTTGAGGAATGGGGTGGTGAAGCTATCGTTAAACCCGATGTAATTGCCACAGGACGGAAAAAGGCAGGTGCAATTGTCGAGGTTAAGAATATTCACGATGCTTTACGGGAAATTAAACGGGTATCGAGCCTTGAAATAAAGGGAAAGATGCCGAGAGGTGCATACATTACCGAGAAGATATCAGCAGAATATGAGATGTATGCTGCAATTACATACAGTACGGTGTCTTTAAGCCCGGTAATTACCATTTCTTTAAAGGGCGGGGTGGATGTAGAGTCTATACCCGAAGAAGAAAAGGCAACAATACCGATCGACATATTTGCAGGGTTCGATGCGTACCAGGCTTCGGATATACTTGTTAAACTCTCCTGCCCGAAAGCAGTTATAAGCCCACTGTCTAAAGTAATGGTCTCCTTCTGGGATCTCTTTATTTCAACCGGAATGGAATCCGCAGAGATTAATCCGTTAATGATTACACAGGATGGCAGACCCTATGCCTGCGATTTTAAAGGTGTAATAGACGGTACAAACTATAAATCTAAGGTTCCGGGCGTTGAGTTTCCGGAATACCCTGAAAACTTTTCCGAATTAGAAGAAGAGATGAATGCCTGGGATTCTGCAAGTCATCAGGGCCAGGCCTATGTGTCGGACATGGGAGGCAGGAAGATACTCCCGATCCTCTTCGGCGGCGGTGCTTCTACAATTATCACAGAGACTCTTGTATCGGCAGGGGGAGATCCCATGTTTCTTTCTGATTTCGGCGGCAATCCTCCGTATGAACGGATGCTCGGTACCGCAAGGATATGTTTTAAGCACAGACTTGCCGATGCAAAACTTCTCCTTATACTCGGGGGAAAGGCAAATAATACACTTATCGATGTAACATTTAAAGCGATAGCGGATGCCCTTGTAAGCTATACGGAGGAAAAAGGCCCTTTGAATATCCCGGTGGTTATCGGAAGGGGCGGGCCAAAGCTTGTAAAAGGTATTGTGGTGATAAAACAGGCACTCGAATATCTAAAAATGCCCTATGTTATATTCGGTCCCGATACACCGGTTACGATGGTCGCAGAATATGCAGCCCGGCTTGCAGATGCAGTTGAAAACTTTTAGGGAGGCTTTTAAATGAGAGCATCTAAACTTTCCGATCTTCTTAAAAAGGGAGACAAGGTGGCTGTTTCCAATATCACGGGCAGAGAAGCTTCCGAAGTATCCGCTGTTAGTCAGAAGTACTGCGGAAATATAGTAGGGGGATGGGCT
>QILZ01000217.1 GCA_003233545.1 Spirochaetales bacterium | reverse complement strand
ACGGAAAAAAGAATTCCGGATTGAAGTATCAGTGTAAATATTCCCGGTAATAACTTAAAGATACCGTACGTGTATGTTTCCTGAAACAGATAGTTTATGCCCGCAATAACGAGCAGTTTGGGAATCATCGCCGGGATCTTTTTTACCGCTTTCCAGGCCTTTCCCTGACCCTGTGATAAGAAAAAAAAGGGCCATAAAAGAATAAGCGAGACAAGATAACGGGAGAAATTCTGGAAATTTATCGTATAATAATTTTTTACATAGTGAATCATCGCCGGGGCGACAGACCAGAAGATTACTGCAAGGAGATTCATTAAAAGTGCTTTTGTTTTACGTGACATAGTATCGAGTCAGTCTAATGGTTAATTAAACAAGACACAAGATTAGGATGCAGAGTTATGGTTTTAAGCCGGAAGGTATATATTTATAACGGTGCCTCCCTCCGTAGCGTTACCTGCCGTTATACTGCCGCCGTGAGCTTTTATTATTTGTCTGCATATAGACAGACCCATGCCGGATCCATGCTTTCTCTTATGCGAAAAAAGCGGATCAAAAATATTATCCATAACTTCTTCATCGATACCGGTTCCCGAATCGGTTAAAGTGATAACAACCTGATTGTTCTTATTCCTGAATACCTTTATCCGGAACAATCCTCCCTGAGGCATTGCATCCATACTGTTGTTCAACAGATGGATAAAGCACCTGATAAGTTTATCGTAATCTACCGTTATTTCGATTTCCTTGTCTGCTGTTACTTCTATATTTATACGATGAAGCCTGCAATCGGGCCATACCTGCTCCATGAATCCTTCTATTATCTCTGTGATTTTTATTCGTTTTCTGGATAAAAGGAGTTCTTCTCTGGTAAACTGGAGTATATCCTCTGTTTTCCCGGTGATCTGGTTTAACTCGTTATCGATAAAGGAAGCATATTTCTTTACATGCATGCTGTTGGAATGTGACCTTATCAATTCAGTATAACCGGAAACAGGGATAAGCGCTGTTTTTAAATCATTTAAGTACGATCTTGCTATGAGATGTAATGTATCGATTTTCTGGCCGGAAACAGGGACCTTGCTTTTAAGTTTTTCATTCTCAAGGGTAAGTTTTGAAGCCTGATAGTACAACCTTGTGTTTTCTATTGCTATACCGGATTGTTCGGCAAATATTTCCAGAAGGAGTTGGTCGTTTTTATTGAATTTCGTCTGGTTTACTTTGTTTATTACCTCTAATACACCGATAAGTCTGCCCTTTACTCTTAAGGGTACGCAGAGAATCTGTTCTGTCCTGTAGCCTGAAATTTTATCCACCTTGTTGTAAAAACGCTTTTCGTTATGTACATTGTTGACAATAAGTGACTGATCGTGAGTATATACCCATCCTACGATACCCTCTTCCGGAGGAATTTTCAGTTCCTTTACAGCTTCTGCATGCGGACCTGTGGGGATTAAAATAACAAGCTTATCCTTTGCATGATCGTAAATAACAAATGAGCTGGACTCCGCTTTAACGATACTGCATGCATAAACCATAATTTTATTAAGAAGATCTATAAGATTATAAGTGCTGTTAATTCTGGAAAGTATCTGGTTCAGGACAGCCATCTTATTGCCGTATAACGGCCTTTTACTTTTTTGCTGTATAAGCAGGGCTTCTTCTATTCTTTTTTCTTCGGTAAGTTTTAACTCGGTTAGAATTTTACCGAGAAGATAATCATTTCTTTTATTGTATTTCGACCTGGCTATTTCCATTAAGACGGGTATATCCAGTGTATCCGTAATGCTGTTTTTAAGTAATTTCTTTATTTGGCAATTAAGTGCATATTCCAGGCTGTTAGTATTTATATAACCTTTCCTGACTAATATATCGCCAAGATACCTTTGCATGATAATATTATAACATGCTTTACTATTTTATCCAAACATTTTTACAATAAATTTGTAAAAAACAGAAGAAACATTGTGAAATCAGCATAAATCGACTACACTTAAAAATATGGAGTCCCGGAAGTATCTGAATTTGATTATTTTTTATCTGTGTTTTTTTATTGCTGCTGCTTTTACGCAAGAAAATGCTGATAAGAATAAAAATACAGCAGAAATTATTTATACCGAAGGTGATAACTTTGAAGTTTTAGATTCATCGGGGAATTCAACGGGGATCGATCCGTATAATGCGATAGGACGGAAGCTGAATGCAGGGGATATAATACTAACCTACGAAAATACATATGTGGAAATACAGCTTTTAAATTCCGAACATATTATAAAAATAGCAGAAAATACCGATTTTCGCCTTGAAAGGATCGATGTTAAAAAAGAAAGCAGTTTTAAGATGCTCTACGGAAGCATACGGGCAAAAGTAGCCATGTTGAGCTCAGAGGAGAAATTCCGGATCAGGGGCAACGATGCCATAGCAGGAGTACGCGGAACCGATTTCGGGATGACTGTTGTAGTACCGAAGGAGGGAGAAAGTGCGGTGCCTTATACAAGAGTATATTGTTTTAAAGGTATAGTAGAGGTCGAGCCTGTGCTTAAGGGAGGTAAAAAAACAGGAGAGCCGGAAATAAAGCCTGCTGTAATAAAGGCGGATGAGATGGTGACCATATCCGGAGAAACTTATAAAACTCCATATACAATACAAACCATACCGAAAGAGATAAGAGAGTACTGGCAGGAACATAATTTTAAGGGAACTCCCGTTCCCCTTAAAATTAAAAAGATTGTTTCGGTATCAGATAAAAAAACGGCTCTTCCGGAGAGCAGAGAAAGGGTTGTTAATAAAGCGGAAGAAAAACAGAAGAAAAATAACCGGCGGGATATCGGGGAAGAACTCTCCGTTGAGTTAGCTAAGCTTAAAAACAACAGGAATTCCTATTTAAATGCAGGAATAATATTTTTATCGGCAGGTGTTATATTTGAGACGGCAGGAGTTCTGGGCAGCATATTTCCTTCCTATATCGAGCCGGCTTTTCCCTCTGCTGATGTAGCTTTCACGGCAAATGTATTTGCGGTAAGCGGCGGCGTGTTTATTGCTGTTTCCTTTTTTTCACTTATAAAGTCAAAGCAGATAGAGAATAGGATTATCCGCCTGCAGAATCGCCGGTAAAGCTTAATCCCGGTTGTTAATCTTTTTGCCAGACCTTATTCAGTTCCTGAAAAATATTCTCTTCTTCCTCATCGGGAACCCCTTCCTGTAATGTAAGCTCGTACATTACCGAAAGGATTATATCCTGTGTATTTTTGTTTGTGATTTTCTTTGCATATTGATAGAAAGTATCTCTGCCCGGTATATTTTCTTCAAAATCTACAAGGCATTTCTCGTAATCGGTGAACTTAAGTTTGTTTAGGATCTTGTCTATATCATCGACTTCTTCTTTCTCGATAAGACCATTTGCCATTATGACGGCCCTGATACAACCTGCGAGAAAAACACGTTCTTCATAGTTTAGTTTGCTGATTCTTTCCATAATTCTACTCCTGCTTAAGAATTGGTTTTTTATTGAGCCGTTCTATCCTGTATATCACCCAGTCGCCTCTGTCTTTTTTAAGATACAGTTTATCAGTAACCGCGAAACCCTGATACGCTTTTTTCAGCTTTGGTTTTGTATTTCCTGTATTTTCATCTTCGGAAACAGGTACCCATTTATGATATTCCGCAATAAATACAGGTTCAGGTTCGGGATCGAGTGCTTTTATATTCAGGTCTAATACTCCATAGACGGAAAGAGGGGGCTTTAACGG
>QILZ01000219.1 GCA_003233545.1 Spirochaetales bacterium | reverse complement strand
AGCTACGGTTCTCCTGTATTCCGCTGTCGATCGTACATCCGTAATCGGGGATATATCATCCCTGATTAGGTTTAAGGCAGTCTGCATTTTATTCATATTAAATATTGTACCGGTAAGGGCTTCTTCGGTATTAAAGGCCCTAACCGGAGTTGCAGCAGCCGCACCTACGGCAATCTTAATCGACTTAATAGTATTACCATCCTTTTCCAGGAAAACAGCACAGCTTATCTTTGAAATATCGAGATTGACACGTGCTATCTTCTTAAATGCAGACCCCGTATTCTTATCCGGTTTCGGTACGATTACCCTGGTTAATATGTCTCCGGGCCCGAGTACGGTTTTGCCGGGGCTTTTAAAAAAATCTTCGAGAAGGATAATTCTACTTACTATTTCACCTTTTTTATCGAGATTCTTTATCTCGACTTCCGCTCCGAAAGTAATTAACGGGGGGGCGGAATCCGCTCCCGGGGATGCATTACAGAGATTCCCCGTTAATGTTGCCATATTTCTGATCTGGGTTCCGCCTATACTTTTTACCGCCTCATATAGAGAAGGATATATATTCTTAATCGAATCATTTTTTTCTATTTCATACAGCTTTACCAGAGCTCCCAATATTAACTCATTTCTCATTTCCAGAATATGCAGTTCTTTAACACCTGTTATTTCTACTATAATTTCAGGTTTCTCTGTTTCTGTTTTAACTCTGACGAGCAGATCGGTCCCGCCTGCAAGGATTCTTGATCCTTTTTCCTGCAGTCTCTTAAGAACTTCTTTTAAGGTCTCCGGCCTGTAGTAATTAAAGTTTATGCCAATATATTTTGTATCAACCATTTTTATACGTTTTTACCTCCTCAAGTATATCCTCCGGCAGAATAGGTAATTTTGTAAACCAGATTCCCGTTGCATTCTGAACCGCAGAAGCAACTGCTGCGGGAACAGGATTTAAGGCAGCTTCTCCGATTCCTTTGGCACCCATGGGACCTGTCGGCTCATAAGTATCCGCAAATATCACTTTAAAATTTTCAGGATCGGGAAGATCTTCCGCTCCCAGCATTTTGTAATCTGTAAGCAGGCCATTGTTTGTAAGCATTCCGGTTTCTATGTCGTAATCCGTATCTTCCAATAAAGCCATTCCCGCACCTCTGTAAAAACCGCCATGCAGCTGACCGCGTGCCAACACCGGGTTAATAACAACACCGGCATCACTTCCCGCCACTACTCTGACAATTTTTACATGTCCTGTTTCCATATCGACTTCGACTTCGACAAAATAAACAGTATATGCGGGAGGACAATTAACCATGCGGATACTCTTTACAGCTATTGCTGTGCCCCAGTCATTATTCATAGCCGTTCGTGCGACCTCGGCAATAGTTATATTTTTCTCCGGCATACCATCCACATATACAACACCTTCATTCCTGTTAAGGTCAGGTCTTGTTCTAAGTGCATTAACCGATGCATTAAGTATCCTGGAGGCATATTCCAGCAGAACCTGTTTTGCTATTTTTGCAACTTTATATGCGGCACCGCCTCCGCAGTAAACCCCCCTTGTCGCATGGGTACATACATCATAACCTGTCGAACGTGTGTCTGCAGGGGAAACGCCGACCTTTTCGAAGGGAACTCCCAATTCTTCCGCAACAAGTTTTGCAGCTGCATCGAGCGTACCTCCTCCATGATCCATCAGGGCTGTTAACAGATCAACGGTTCCGTCTTCGTTTATCTTAACCATGGCAGTTGTATAATCTTTTACCTCTCCGGGAACAGGAGCGCCCGTACCTGAGGTATGGAAACCTCTGGACATCCCGATACCGCGTCTATAGCGGCCCTTCCGGTTACAAGATTTCGGCCTGTTTTCCCATCCGATAAGTTCGGAACCTTTATCTATCAGCTCTCTGACACCGTCGGAATGAATTGTGGATTTTACTGTTGGTCCCTGGCCCCAGAAAGTTTCACCCAGCCCGACATAATTCTTAAGCCGTATTTCCAAGGGATCCAGCTTAAGTTTTTCCGCCAGCATACCCATTGTTGTTTCCACACCGAAGGTTATCTGCGGAGCTCCGTAGCCCTGCATTGCACATGCCGGAGCCTTATTTGTGTACACTGCTATTCCGTTATATTTCATATTTCCAAGCCGGTATAAAGAACGCCACCATCCCACAAGCACTCCTAAAAATGCAAACGCCTGAATATGATGACAGCCTATATCAACGATGGCCCTTAATTCTCCTGCAACAAGGGTGCCGTCCTTTTTTGCACCTATTTTCAGGGTATATTTGACAGGATACCTGCAGTGATCGTACAGATCATCCTCTCTCGACATAACAATTTTTACGGGCTTGTCGGCCTTAAGTGCCACTGCGACAGTATGATAGATAACACTATTGGTTTGAATCCCCGAACCGAAATGGCCTCCACCCGGAATTCTGACAACGTTTAATTTATTCAAAGGAAGATTAAACAACTCACCCAAAAGAATCCTGGTATTGTGAAGAGCCTGGGTGGACGGCCAGACCGTAATTCCTCCGTCAGGTTCCGGCCTGCATACGCGTAATTCCTCCGTCAGGTTCCGGCCTGCATACGCACGATCTTGGTTCCAGCTGACAATGATAGACCCTCGGAGTTACGAATTCATTCTCGACAATGACATCGGCTTCTTTAAAACCCGTTTCCACATCACCTTCGACAATTTCCCTGGTGCAGGCAATATTATTTTTAACTCTGAACTCTTTATCTTTTATATAAAATTTATCATGAATAAGATTGTCTTTCGCTTTCATGGCATCTTCGGGAGTCAGGTACGAAGGCAGGATTTCCCATTCGACTTCCACCGCTCCCGCAGCTTCTGCAAGGATTTCTTTGGTTTCTGCTGCGATTACAGCATAAGCATCCCCGACCTGCCTTACCTTATCCGATAAAATCTGCCAGTCGAGATATGTCGATTCAGGTATACTGACCTGACGCTGATTAAAATATTTTTTCCGTACATCCTTATAACTTAAGCAGACAGCACCTGATTTTTCCGCTTTTGTAAAATCTATATTTCTTATTACCGCATGAGGATACGGACTCCTTAAGACTTTTCCATACCACATTCCCGGAAGGAAAATATCAGAAGGGTACACTTCCTTTCCCATTGCTCTTGCAGCGCCGTCTTTTCTCGGAAAATCCTTCCCCAGGAAATAATAGTTTTTCCTTGCCATAATTTCCTCTCTTGTTATTAGTTGGAACCGGAAATAAATCTTCCCGAAATATCCACACCGAAATAATCGGAAATTTCGGAACTCGCCCTTAAAAAGAGATTTGAATACTCCATTAACTGGTCCCGGTTAAGATCGATCGATGTGCCCACAACTGCAAGTGCTGCAACAATTTTATCCTGCCTGCCGAATACGGGGGTTGCCATTGCGCTGATTCCATTATTAAATTCCTGAAAATTATACGAAATACCTGTTTTATATATCTCTTCGAGGTTCCTGTTTAAATCAACCGGATTTGTAATTGTATTTTCCGTATATTTTTTTAATTCGATCGTATCCAGAATTTTATTTTTTTTCTTTCCGGGTAAAAATGCCAGTACTAACTTTCCTGCGGCGGATGCATGAAAAGGCATAATCTCTCCTCTGCCTACCGAAACACGTGTATTAATAAAACCTACCACTTCCACAACCACGCAGACCGGCTCCTGCCAGACAGCGAGGAATGTTGTTTCTTCCGTTTCTTTGTGAAGCTCTTCAAGGTACGGTAAACTTAAAGTTGTTATATCCATACCTTCCACGACCGCATCTGCAAACCTTAGATTCGCAAAACCTAAAAAATATTTCATGTCAGATTTTCTCTGATATATAAACTTATACTTCCGTAATTCCCCTAATATTCTGTAACAGGTCGAAGGCGGCATATTAAGTATTTCACTTATTTCTTTATTTGTAAGGCCCATTTTATAATTCTGCCTTAACAACTCCAGAATACTGTTAATCTTTTTTATCGAAGGCATTATGGTAAAAAGCATAGAATATATTGCCTTCTAATGTCAACACCATAATAATGAATGCAATTCCATTTATTGAGAATCAATTCAATAATCTTTTTAAATCGATATTTCGTTAATCTGCATCCAATCCCATATAATGAGAATAACGAGTTTGACTGACCAAATCATTAATGATAGCATAACTTTTAAAATCTTATAATATCAACATCAGGGGATTCGATATGAGAGAACCGATCATTTTTTTCCTGATTTTACTGACGTCTGCCCGTATGACGATTACAGCTGCATCCGGAGGCACTAATGCATGACATCCTCAACGTAATTATGGATGAAATCAGAGATTTCAGAACCAGCCATAAAAACATCAAAGTTGTCCCTAAGGTAAAACCTGATGAAATCAGGGATTTCCTGGCAAACAGGTATGACTTTAAAGATTCCGTTCCCATAGAGAAAGTTTTCAACGATGTAAAATATTCAATGCGGAAGTGGAGCCTCCATGTTACCGATCCCAGATATTTTGGTCTTTTCGACCCCCAGGTTACACTGCCTTCGATAATAGCTGATACACTTACAGCCCTTTACAATCCGCAGCTTGCATCATGGTCTCATGCTCCGGCAGCAAATGAGATCGAGAATATTACACTTAATTATTTTCTAAAAAAATTCGGTATGGATCCGGAAAAAGGATTTGCAAATTTTACTACCGGCGGTGCCGAATCCAACCTCACCGCGGTTCTGCTGGCTTTAACGGATAAATTCCCTGAATACGGGAATAAGGGCCTTCGCAGCCTGGAAACACAGCCTGTTTTCTATATATCCGGAGAAGCTCACAATTCCTTTAACAAAATAGCACATATAACCGGGCTGGGCCGAAATGCTGTCAGGGTTATCGGTACGGATGACAATCTGAAAATGGATACTTTTAAGCTCAGGAAGGCAATAGAATCGGACATTAGCAGTGGTTTTAAACCTTTCCTTGTTGCAGGCACTGCAGGAACCACATCAGCCGGTATTATAGATCCTTTAGACAGACTGGCCGGTATATGCACAGAATACGAATTATGGTTTCATGTCGATGCGGCCTGGGGAGGCGCCGCTGTTTTAGTACCTGAATACAAAAAGTACTTTAACGGCCTGGAAAGGGCCGACTCCATTACATGTGATGCGCATAAGTGGCTGTCCGTGTCTATGGGGGGAGGCATGTTCTTTACAAGGGATCGAAGCGATGCACTTAGAACTTTTAAGATAGAAGCGGACTATATGCCTGATAAAACACAGGAAACAATAGATTCTTATGCATCGACCATTCAATGGTCGAGACGTTTTATCGGCCTTAAATTATTTATGACGATGGCTGTACTCGGTGAACGAGCAGTAGCAGAAACAATTAAAAAGCAGGTCCTTCTCGGTGAAAAACTGCGCCGGAAATTAAAAAGTGACGGATGGATAATAGTAAATAAAACTCCCCTGCCCGTAGTTTGTTTTACTCACCCGAGAATTACAAAAGGGGATTTAAGACCGGCAGATATTATTTCCAGGATATACGACAGGCAGGATACATGGATATCAGAAACAATACTAAAATCAAATATGAATGTCTTAAGAGCGTGTATTACAAATTACGAAAGCACGGAAAAAGATATACTTTTTCTTGCAGCACAACTTAAGGAACTTATCGAAGGTGAATATTAGTATAAACTCCCGCCGAGGTTTAACTTAAACCTTTTTTTATTTGGGAATTATTCTCATTATATGGAATTCTCTATCAACTATTTAAACAGAAAAAGATTGACAACTAAATGTAATGCCCTATAATTACTTATCTTTTTAATAATTTTGCAGGAATATGCAAGGGAGGTTAGAACTAAATGAGTTTTTATGAAGATTATATTAAAAGAACACCCGGTTCACAAAAAGCCGCAAAAAGGGCACAAGCCATTATTCCCGGCGGCGTAGGAAGTGCAATTCAATTCTGGGCTCCATACCCTATATATATAAAAGACAGCAAAGGTTCCAGAATCCGGGATATGGACGGAAATGAGTATATAGATTACTGCATGTGCTATGCGGCAATGGTAGCAGGACATGCAAATCCCGTAATTGCGGAATCGATAGCGCGACAGGCAAAAAAGGGAACACTATATGGTCTTCCCTCATCCTCTGCAACCGAACTCGCAGAAGAAATTCACAGACGCTACCCGGCTATCGATATGCTCAGGTTCACCCAGTCCGGGGTAGAAGCTACAATGTATGCTGTCAGGCTGGCAAGAGCGGCGACTCATAAGGATGGAGTTATAAAAGT